>JAYVNO010000057.1:0-6723 GCA_043758415.1 Burkholderiales bacterium | reverse complement strand
GCTTCAACCCGCCCAACCTCCACTTAATAATCGGGGTTTGCTGTTCAGACAACCGGGGCCACTTCTACCGAAAACCTTTCTGCTAAAGGCTTTCAGCGACACACGTGACGTTTCTCACGCGCAACTTCGACTGGTCATGCGCGACGCGAAACACACATTCTAAGAAAAATCTTTAAGTTATTGCAAAAGTGATACAGCACAAGAAGATATGTACCTTTGATTAAATGCCAGTTGCATATGCATTTTTGAAATGTATTATTCAGTCGTGGGGCAATCAAAACAACATGGTTTCCTCTTCGTCAAAATCAATTTTTTTCCGGAGGTTCTATGAAAGTTTTAGGCTCAACACTCGCAATCGTTCTCGCCACCGTTCTTTCTGTCAACACAGTCCACGCAGCAACGGCACAAGGAAGTATGGTTGTCACGGCCTCCGTCTTAGGAAGCTGCGCAGTCACGCCAGCTCCTCTAGCCTTTGGCGTCTACGCCTCAAACGCGACCTCGCCCACAACAGCGATCGCGCCAGTTACGGTGCTTTGTACAGGTGGCGTGTCCGCCGGTACGCTGACCTTGGCCGCAGGCAACAGTGGTGCCGGAGCCCTGCGACAAATGACCGGCGTGATCGCGACGAACAAGCTGTCGTACAACCTCTTCCAACCGATTAGCGGATCGCCGCTCGCCGGATGCGCGTCCAGCACGCCTTGGGGTAGCACAACGGGCGGCCATGGCACAGGACTCGCTGTCACCGGACTTACGTTGGCAGCAGTCTTCAACGTGTGTGGCAGCATTCCTGCTGGCCAGAACGTAGGAGCCGACGCGTACGCCGACTCAGTGGTCGTGACGCTCGAGTTCTAGGCGCTTGCCCTTGCCAAAGCGGCGCGGTCAATGCCGCGTCGCTTGCCTCGCTCCCGTTTTTTCCCAATCGCGGGTCGCGCTCCCTCACATGAGTCGCTGCGGCGAATTGTGGTGTTGACGGAGCAAGCAAAAGTTACCCCCCAATGCTCCACACACCCAGTCGCTTACGTTAATTTGTCGTAATCGTGTCAGCCTAGGCTGTCAACGCAATGATTTTGACAAAGTCGTGTTGTCGTCGAGCGACTTCACAAGCAGACTTTTGATCGATGTACGCTCTTACAAATTTTTTATCGATGTGCATGAACAAAGTCTTTGATTGCACGCGATTGGTGCAATGGTGTGTTGCAATCGCGACCACTCTCATCATTGTCAACGCACCACAGGCTGCCGGGTTTGAAATTTCGCCCGTACGTTTCGAATTTGAGACCGGTGCGGCATCGAAAGTGCTCACGGTCAACAACCGCTCGGCTACCGAGAGCGTGGTCATCCAAGCTCAGCTACTGAAGTGGACACAGGTGGGCGGCGAGGACATCTCCACCCCCACGACGGACTTAATCGCAAACCCGCCGATATTTACCATCGCACCAAACTCAGACCAAATCGTGCGGATCGGCCCACGCGACCCAACATTAGCGCGCCACAATTCGGCAGAGCTTTCCTACCGAATCTTGCTGACAGAAATCCCTCCGCCGCCATCAGCCGACTTTCGCGGCATCGGCATGGCGTTAAGGGTGAGTGTGCCAATCTTCTTTGCTCCAAATGGACGGCCGGATCAGCCGATTCCGTTCATTGACGCTGCACGCGATGCCGACGACCGAGTGGAAGCCACCGTCACCAACAAGGGCACTAAAAACTTCAGGATTTCGGGCGCTAAGCTGATCGCAGTCGCTGACCAAAAGGTACTGGAAGAAGTAACGCTGACGCAATACATCCTCGCTGGTGGGAAAGCAAAATGGACATTCAAAACAAAACCTGCGTCAGGTTCGAAATACCGAATTAGCATGCAGACCGAGCGCGGAGCAAATTCCATTGACATTCAAGAAACGCCCATTGCACGAGAACAGACAAGCACGCCCACTGACGGGGAAATGCGATCCAACACGGGCAACAAACCGTAGGTTTGCGGCGATGCATCGACTGACAAACTCGTGCGCAAGTGCGCTGCATTGCGTAGCTCAACTGGGCATTGCGTGCGCAACACTGACCACCACCGTTATCAACGCGGCGGAAATTGTTCGACCTTGTGGCGATAAATCAGAGCAAACGCAGTCGCAAGACCCCGCATCCCCGCTAGTTTTCGTGGATGTGACCTTAAACAGCGTTGCACAGCCTACGACGTTAGCGGTGTTGCTGGATACTCAGAATAAAAAACTTTGGCTAAACGAAAAGGACATGCAGAGAATGCGCTTGCGCGTTCCTCGCGCGTTTAAGCCCGCAATCATCAACGATGAACGATTTCAGTTGTTGTCGAACGTCGATGGGGCATCGTTTGAGTTTGACGCACGCAGCCAGCGGGTCAGCATTTCGGTGGCGGGCAGCGCATTTATTGAAGATCAGACCGTCGCAATTGCGCGACCCATGCCTATGCCTACGCAGACCGGGTTCGCCGCTTACGCAAGCTACGATGCGTACGTTCAGCGAATCCGCTCCTCTACGCGCGCTGGCGGGATATTCGACGTCGAGGTCGCGTCGCCTTGGGGCGTGCTGAGCGCGACGCAATTTGCCTCGCGGGACGAGGCAGAGGGCGTAGATCGCCGCACCCGCATTCGTCGGCTGGACACCACGTTTACGACCGACTTACCTAATCGCGCGCTGAGCGTGCGCTTCGGGGACGTGATCGCCAACGGCATTAACTCCAGCAGTCCGATGCGGTTGGGAGGTTTTCAGATCGCGTCAAATTTCGCGATTCGGCCCGGTTTTCTGACCTACCCCACGCCTGCCGTTGGCGGTCAGGCGACACTTCCATCCGTGGCGGAAGTATTCGTCAACGGCGCGCCGATTGCGCGGCAAGCTGTCGCTTCGGGCCCATTTTCGGTCAACAATCTTGCGGCGATTAGCGGTCTGGGCGAGATACGACTTGTCGTTCGCGACGTGCTGGGACGCGAACAAGTCGTCGTCACTTCGTTTTACGGTTCGAGCCAGCTTTTGGCGCAAGGTCTAAGCGACTACTCCGTTGCAGTGGGCAAACTTCGATACAACTACGGCATCGCTAATAGCGACTATCGCGACCTGGCAGCGACCAGCTATTGGCGGTATGGCTTCTCACCTTCGCTGACGACGTCAGTGAATGCAGAATTCTCGAAGCTCACTGCGAACGCTGGCACCGGGGCGACGTTTGTATTACTCGGTATTGCTGAAGCGAATGCGTCAGTTTCGCTAAGCCAGTCGAAGCTTCCTAGTGCGGGTGCCGCAACGTCGCAAATGGGCCACGCGTTTGCGCTGGGCATCGACCGAACGACGCAGAGTTATGGTCTAGGCGCGCGGTACCGCAGCGCGTCGAACGCCTACCGCACAGTCGCAGACGCCGCTGCGGAACGAGACGGCATACCCGTAAGCCGCGTGGCACGCGAAATCAACGCCTATGCCAGCATGTCGTTGGGCAAGGGCGGGGCGCTCACCGCAAGCTTTCTGAGTCAGACCAAGCCGCTCACCATGGGTGTGCAGCTGCCCGGCATAGCACTTCCGTCCTTTGGGAGCACGCGAACGCAGGTTTATTCATTGGCCTACAACCTGTCGCTCGACAAGTACGGGGTCATCTCCATCGGGGCATCCACTTCGTCGGAACGAAATAGCCTTTCGCCGCGAAACAACACTGTTTTTCTAAACTATTTCGTTCCGTTGGGGCCGCTGTACTCCTTGAACGTTTCTTCGATGCGCGCAGTTTCGCCCATCGTTGACGCGCTGGGCAACGTCAGTTTACGCGGCATCCATACAACCCACCTCGGCACTCTGCAAAGGACGTTGCCCGAAGGTGAGGGATATGGATTCCGCGCGCAAGTCGGCAACGAATCCGTTTCGCGATTTGAAGGAACGGCAGCAATGCGCCTGGCTACGCTCGGCTTGGATATCTCGCAAAATCGTGGCACCACTGGTGTTCGCGCGAGCGTATCAGGCGCAGTTAGTACCGTCGGCGGCAGCGTGAACGCCAGTCGGAAGATTACCGACAGCTTTGTGGTGGTCGATGCCGGTGGCTTCGCTAATGTGCGCGTGTACCTTAACAACAACCTCATGGGAAGAACAGACAACACCGGACGGCTGTTTATCCCATCACTGCGCTCCTATCAGACGCACACTATCGCGATTGAGCCGACGGACTTGCCTATGTCCGCCGAGGTGGATCAGACCAGACTAGAAATTGTGACCGCGCGCAGCTCCGGCACGGCGCTCTCGTTTCCCGTGCGTAGATCAGCCAGCGCCCAATTGAGATTGCTTGACCCTTTGGGTATGCCCATCCCGCCGGGTGCCGTCGTGCTGCTGGGTAGTCGCACCTTTCCAGTGGCGCAAGATGGCGAAGTGTTTTTACAGGGACTGCAGGCGGTGAACGAAATCCGAGTGCGCATTGGTACAACCGGATGCAGATTGCAAATTCCGTTCGCGCCGACCGATCACATCATTCCGCACCTTGGCGCGTTCGTATGTCACATTCGCTAGCCACCATGCTCAAGCCCTGCTGCCGCGCCTTCGTGCTGGGGCTAGCGCTGTTATGTGCGGCAAACCCCCATGCTGCCACCTGTTCCGTCACCTCGGCGATATTGAGTTTCGGACAATACAGCGGGCTGGCAGGATCACCGTCAGATGTTCCGGGTTTGATTCGTGTCACTTGCACGAAAGACGCAGTGCTCGCCACCGAGGTGGTCACGCTCACCGTGCGGCTGTTGTTGTCGCCGCTCGCGGCGGGTGGTGGACGAAAACTTTTGTCGGGGAGCGCGGAACTACCGTTCTTCACGTACACAGATTTGCTGCGTACGCGCGTGTGGGGGGATGGAACGGGAGGCAGCTTCACGATCAGCGGCGTGCTGACCCTGACGGCTCTCAACACACCATCGGTCATCGAGTTTCCGGTCTACGGTCGCCTACCATCGGGCTCCGCCAGCCCGTCGGGAAACTACACCGGACAGTTTGCAATTTCCGTAGATTACTAATGGCCCGCGCTTGGCGATGCAATGAAAGGTCAAACTCGAATTCCACATTTGCCGGGCAGAGTGATTGTGCCGAGCGTTCTGCCGTTTTCGCGCCGACCGTAATCTTGCGCCGTCGTTGACCGACAATCGATGAGCCGCGCTGCGATCCCGCCACGAAATCACGCGCGTCACCGCTGCGTCCTAAATTGAGGTCGCCGCATGGTGATCAACAGCAATGGTCGTCCGCATTTGCCCCAAATTGACCGCTTCACGTAGCGCTATTGCCCGCAGATGATGTTCGCCGTTAAGGCGGAAACCGAAGCCGTCCCTGACCCAACTGCGGCAGAAACGTGCGGCATGCCTCCGACGCGATCACATCCAGCAGAAGCGATGATCGGCGCGTCAATCGGCGAGCGATGGATATGCAGGGCAATCCATCGCCGTTAACCGTCACGCGAGCTATCGCACATGACCCGCCGCTGGACGGCAAACCGTCGAAGAGAAACTCTATCGCTGTGTCGTTCAATGATGACGGTGCGAATGGTAAAGTTATCGCAGGCGACACCGTTGTCAGCGCACGTCTGAATCTCGCGACGCAAGGTTTCGCAAATCACTCCGGGACGATTCGCGTCGAGCTCAATCTCAAAGTCAACGACGAATCAGAGTTCGTCTTTTTCGACATTTTTTATACGCCCGATCCGCCCGCAGTATGGAGCGGCGGCGTCCGTGAAGTGGTCGAAGCGGGTTCGCTCGATTTCTATCTGAAAGCGCAAGTGCGAGACGCAGGGCGCTACGTGATTACTGGCCGAATTGACGACGCCAAAGGCCAACCATTCGCGCTGATCACATTCGATGATGAACTCGCGGCGGGTGCGCGCGAAGTGAAGTTGAATCTGTTCGGCAAATTGCTCGTCGATGAAAAACCCGCGCTCGCGCTTCGCGACGTGGACGGTTTCTTGCTCAAGCCAGACACCGACCCGGATCGCGCATTGATGCCACGGTTGCCGGGACGATTGCTGGTGACCAAAAGTTACGCGCTCACTGCGTTCTCGGAAGCAGAATGGAACAGCGAAGAGCGGGCACGCTACCTTGCCGAATACGGCAAGGACGTGGAGTCGGCGCGAGCGCATCTGGCACATGTGCGGAAGACTTTGCAAGGCAGTTGAATAGAAGCGCTCAGCGCACTCGTTCTGGCGGGCACGCTACAAAATCTCAAACCCACGACCATCGGGCAATCGATAGCGAGAAAAATCCCGCTCATCCATCGTGATAATCCGATTGACACCCGTGTCGGTGGCTAGCCACACCAGAGACGCATCGGCGAAATCCATTTCGGAGCGCGGCGGCTCTCTGTATTTACGCATCAACTCGACCAGCGCCTCCACGGATTCCTGAGCGAATGGAAACATGCTAATCGCGTCGGCCGCGACCCAGCGGAGCATGGCATAACGTTGTGGTGGATCGAGCAAATAACTGGCTTCAACCACGCAAGGCCAAGTTGTGACCAGTGGCCATAACTCGTCTGCCGCGAGCTTGAATAGCGCTTGGTGGCGCTTGCCTTGTGGCTGGTTTGCTCCGAACGCCGCGACGAGCGGCCGGGCATCAACCAGCGCCGCCGACACCGTGTTTACCACTCAACTTTTGTTTGATGGCAGAAGTGGCCCCGGTTGTCTGAACAGCAAACCCCGATTATTAAGTGGAGGTTGGGCGGGTTGAAGCGCGATGTAGCTTTATCCACAGGCTGTGCACG
>JAYVNO010000056.1:0-6725 GCA_043758415.1 Burkholderiales bacterium | reverse complement strand
GCACAGCCTGTGGATAAAGCTACATCGCGCTTCAACCCGCCCAACCTCCACTTAATAATCGGGGTTTGCTGTTCAGACAACCGGGGCCACTTCTCTTTTCGGAAACCTTTTGCTCAAGGTTGCGATACATCGACTGCAAGTGCTCCGCCATGTCGTTGAACCCGCTGGCGAGCGTGGCGAACTCGTCATTGCCCACCGCCTGCACGCGAGCGCCGAAGTCACCGCGCTGCATTTGTTCGATGGCGCGCTTAAGCTGCCCGACCGGTGCCAGCACGAACAGATAGCCGGTGTAGAGCAGCGCCGCAGCGCCAAGCACGGCCAGCGCCATCATCAACATTTGCAGCAAGTGCAACATGGCTGTCCATCGCGACATGCGGCGCTCAATGGCCGCAACCCAGTCGTTGATCTGGTCGACCAATGTGGCGGTCGCTGCCGCCAGCGGTTGATCGGTCGCATTGGCACCGGGCAGCGCGCCGTCGCGAAACTTCTTCCAGCTCGCTTCAATCTGCACAAATCCGGACCGTACCGTATCGTCCCAGGGCACAAACAGCGGCCGCTCCGGGTCGCCATCGCGCAGTAGCGTCAGGCTGCGCTCGAACTCGGTCACATGCGAGTTAACGCCCGCCGTGTCTGGTGCGGCCGCTGCCAGCGCCATGCGATACGCCTGCATGCGCATGCGGCCAGCTTCGTTCACAGCCGCCGCACCGCCGTCAAGCTGCCACGAAACCCACAGCGTGAGCGAAATCGCAAGCAGCGCGAGCAACAGAAAGGGCGTGGCCACCAGGCCAAGTTTCGCGCCAAGACTCCAATGTCGACGATTGAGCATCGCGCGAGTCTAGGCAGTTTTATGCGCTGACACTTGATCTGACGCAACGTATTGCTGCATTAGTGAATCGCCCGATGTTCAATGCGATGATGTGGCGCTCATGCGTCGCAGGTTGTAGCTGCGGTCAAGTAGTCGCGCAGGTTGGGCGCTGCCCACTCTAGGCATACCTGATTAGTTGCCTCCCTCAGACTGGCGTCATTTTCGGCGAAACCGGGAATCCAGAAAGTTTGCCATCGCAATCGCGATGAATGGCCTCAAGGCACGGCCGAGTGCTGGATACCCGCCTGTGGCGAGTATGACGGCAGTTTGGATGGCTAATCTGAGGCAAGTAACTAATCAGGAAGGCAGGCGACCAGCCATGGCCGTAGTCGGCCCCAGTACTCGAAGCGAACCTGTTTTTGACGGAACGACTTTTTGCTTAAAGCCCCATTCCGATGGGGATAAGAGCGATATTTAGCATAAGTCGACTTTCGCGAAAATACTCTGTAAGCCCGCATTACCTCCGGGTTCTAGCAATAAGCCATTAGCGTGACAAGCGCATGCGGTACGCTGCGTGGTCTCAACACTGCCTGTCATCGCCTATGTGGAAACGCCGGATTTTGATTAGCCTTCTGGCGCTCGCTGCGTTGGGCGCAGGCGCGTGGTTGCTATTTCAACGTTACAGCCCGCAGCTGGCCATCGAATTCGCCGCGCAAGACCTGCAAACGCGGATCGCTGCGCGCTTCCCGATCCAGAACTGCGGGCTCATCATCCTCTGCCTTGACGTCACCGCGCCACAGCTCACATTGACCGACGGATCCGACCGTATCGCGCTCACCGCCGCCCTCTCCACCACGCTCGGGCAGCGTCGCTACCCCGGCACGCTGGCGTTTTCCGGCAAGATTCGCTATGTTGCGCAGGCCGGAGAATTGTTTCTCGACGACATCGAGATTGAGCGCTTTGAGCTGGCCGGAATACCGATGCATTACACCGAAATTCTGCGCAGTCGCGGCCCCGGCGTGTTGCGCTCGGTGCTGGCAACGCGACCGATCTACACGCTTAACGCTGACACCCTGCAAGAACGCCTGGCCCGCCTCGCCGTGCGCGACGTTCGCGTCATCAACGGCAAGCTGCGCGTGTCGTTCGTGAGTCCGGCGCAATAACGACGAATCCACCCGCGTCATCCCTGCGATTAACCGGCCCCTTTTCCCCCTCCGACAGGCTACCCCCTTTCCCCGTGCGGGAAAGGGGACAGAACCGATGACACCGCATTAACATCAGCATCAAAATTCCACCAAGGAGCGCGACTCATGACCCACCTGGCCCACCTAACCAACCACCAAATTCGCCTCGCCGCCCGCCCTGTGGGGCTGCCCAAGCGCGACGGCTGGAGCTTCACCACCGAGGCCGTTGCCGAGCCAGCGGCGGGGGGAATCGTTGTCAAAACGCTCTCCCTCTCGCTCGACCCAGCGATGCGCGGCTGGATGAACGAAGGCAAAAGCTACATCCCGCCGGTTGGCATCGGCGAGGTCATGCGCGCTGGCGGCATTGGCACGGTCATCAGTTCGGCCAACCCGAAATTCGCCGTCGGCGACACCGTCACCGGCTCGCTCGGTGTGCAGGAATATGCAGCGTTTGACGAGGTCGGCATCAAGCGCGGTGGCGTCAGCAAAATTGATCTCTCCGTCGGCAGCATCAACCAGTGGCTCAACGTCCTCGGCATGCCCGGCATGACCGGCTACTTCGGCCTCATGGACGTCGGCCAGCCCGGCCTCACCAAGGCAGACGAAACCGTCGTTGTCTCCGGCGCGGCCGGTGCCGTCGGCCCAACCGTCGGCCAGCTCGCCAAGATCAAAGGCTGCCGAGTCGTCGGCATCGCAGGCGGCAAAGCCAAGTGCGACTGGGTGGTCAACGAACTCGGCTTCGACGCCTGCATCGACTACAAAGCGTCTTCCGGTTCGGTGAAGGACGGCCTCAAAGAACACTGCCCGAACGGCGTCGACATCTACTTCGACAACGTCGGCGGCGAAATCCTCGACACCGTACTCACCCGCATCAACAAAAAAGCCCGCATCATCATCTGCGGTGCCATCAGCCAGTACAACAACACGACAGCAGTCCAGGGCCCGAAAAACTACCTATCGCTACTAGTCAACCGCGCCCGCATGGAAGGCATCGTCGTCTTCGATTACGCCGATCGCTACGGCATCGCGATTGCTGAAATGGCGGGGTATTTGCGTGATGGGAAGATGAAGTCGAAGGAAGATGTCGTCGTCGGGCTGGACACGTTCCCTGAATCTCTGCTCAAGCTTTTTAATGGCGAGAATTTTGGGAAATTGGTTTTGCAGGTGGCGGAGCAATAGTTCACCATCGTCTGAGCCGCGTTTGTCGCCAAGGCTACCGCATTTGCGTGTGTGCAACGCCGATTTATAGACACATTTACTTTTCTCAAAACAAGGATCAGCGCATGAAGAGAATACTGAAGTGGTTAGGAATTGCATTTATCTTTCTTATTGCCGTGGGAATGATGTTCAATGCAGCGAAATCGCCTGAACAAAAGGCAGCCGACGCAGTTGCAAGCGAGTTAGAGGCGAACAAGCAAGCTAACGCCAAGCGCGAGCAAGCTAAGTTGGAATTAGTTACCCTGACCAGTGTTTCTGCTGCCGACATCGCCTCGGCGTATAACGAAAACACCGTTGCCGCCGACCAGCAATTCAAAGGGAAAAAATTTAAGGTGTCGGGCTTAGTTACCGATATCAATACCGACTTCGCCGGCGACCCCTACATAGTTTTGCGGGGCGGTGTAAACCAATTCATGGAGCCGCATTTTGGGTTCGCTAAATCGGACATTGCTCAGCTTGCGACCCTGAAAAAAGGCACGAAAATCACACTTGTTTGTATTGGAAAAGGGGATGTAGCCAAAACTCCTATGTCTGGTTCATGTTCAATAGTTGGTGATGATGTTGCTCCCAGTGAAAGTGCAAATCCTATCAAGCGTATACCGATCACGCCGCCAGAAGATAGTGACGTTTTTATTAACGGAAGAGGCCAAGTATTAGTGTCGGGCAGTCCTAACAAACGAGTTTTGCAATGCGTTCAAGATCGTGTTGACAAGGAAAAGAAATTCACTGATGGCTGGGACGATCAAATCGTTGCAGAGTGCAACAAACTGAAGGCTCCATGAAAGTCTCGAAGGTAAGTGTTTCACAAAACTTCTAGGCCGCGATTGGACTCCGTATCTCGGCTACATCTCGTTTTGTGCGTAACCAATTTCAATTTGAAGGATGTAACTTATGGCCATATTTGGTGTCGGCTCGAAATGGGAAGATCAAGAATTGAAGGATGATTTTTTTGCAAATAACAAGTTCATCCTAGGCTGGAATGAAGCTAGCGCAAAGGACTTGTACGCATTTGTGTCTCTACTTAAAGTCGGCGACATCTTGTATATCAAGGCAAATGCGCCAGGGTCTCGAAATGTGAAAGTAAAGGGCGTCGGACTGGTAACTAAAAACCTCATCGGGTGCATCAGCGACGGTGAGTTAGGTAGTTCCACGATCTCGGATTGGCAAAGTCTATTCGTTCGGGTCACGTGGGTTCACAAAGAAGAGTTCACAGTCAAGATTCCCCAAAATGAAGGCAAACTAACGAACATTCGCGCCGCCACCCTCTACGAAGAATATCTCCCCTTCGTGCAAGAAGCCATTCTGGCTAAAGTCATCAACAGGTGAGTTCCCATTCCAGGGGAAACAGAAATGGGGTGGCCACACTTGAAGCAGCCCCATCATAAAACGACCACCGCACGGGGGCTACAGCACGTTTAGTGAGAAACCCGACTTCATCCAAAAGCACCGGCAGCCCCGTTGTGGCGGAGCATTGAGCACAAAGTTAGTGCCTTTCGGCTGAGTGTCATCATCCTGTTGGCTGGCGGGGACAAATCCTCGCAACCGCAAGACATCAAACAGGCAATCGCGCTTGCGAACGGTCTTGAGGAGCAAAGCAACATGGCCAAATCCATTTCAGCAGCGGCGAGCGCTCAGGCAAAAGCCAAAACAAAAACGGTGCCCTACGACGTGTCCGAGCAACTGCGGACGCCTGAAGAAATGGCTGCATACCTCGACGCGTGGCTGGTGGAGGCGCCTGAAGACGCGGCAGGCATTGCCCGCGCGCTTGGCGATATTGCGCGCGCAAAAGGCATGTCGCAGGTGGCACGGGACGCCGGTCTTAGCCGCGAGAGCCTTTACAAAGCGCTAAGCGAGAACGGCAATCCCAGTTTCGCCACCGTGCTGAAAGTCGCCAAGGCGCTGGGTGTGCAGTTGCATGCAGAGGCCGCATGAAGCAACAAATTGACGTGAACTCAGACGTGGGCGAAGGTTTCGGGCCCTGGCTCATTGGCGATGGCGTGGACGACGAGATCATGCCGCTGATCAGTTCCGCCAATATCGCCACGGGCTTTCACGCGGGTGATCCGACCACAATGGACCGTATGGTCGGGTTGGCGGCCAAACACAGGGTCGGCGTCGGCGCGCACCCCGGCTTTCGCGATTTGGTGGGCTTTGGGCGTCGCCACATCAATGCCACCGACGACGAACTGCTCAAGCTTTTTAATGGCGAGAATTTTGGGAAGTTGGTTTTGCAGGTGGCGAGCGAGTAACCGCGAGTTCGGACGCAACGGGGATTTATCAACATAAAAATGGCATGTTGTATGGCACAATTAATGGCATAAATCAACAACAGAAATTTGCCATGGTCACCGCTGTTACGAAAAATTTTCACCTGCCCATGCCTGTGGCGCTCTATACGTGCTTGCGCGAGGCTGCCGCCCGCGCGGGCACGCCCGCTACGGATGTTGCACGCGAGGCCATTCAGGCTTGGCTTAATGAAGACCGCCGCCGTCAGCAGCGGACAGAACTGGCGGATTTTGTGGAAGCCAACGCTGGCAGCGCATGGGATCTTGACCCGCAATGGGAGGCTGCCGGACTTGAAACCACCGCGAAACTGCCGCTTTGGCCAGACTCAACTCAACCTGCGCTGAGTCCGGCTACAGGGTCAGCCGGTAGACGCAAAAAACCGACAACCCACCCGAAGGATCCGTTGGAAAAGCGGCCAGCAGCTCGCAGCAAGGCGCCCGCATGATTACCCGTGGCGATGTGGTTTGGGTGCATCTAGAGCCTCGCTCGGGCTCCGAGCAGCGCGGCACCCGTCCCGCAGTCGTCATTTCAAGCGACGTGTTTAATCACAACCCGCGCTGGAATTCCTTAGTGGCGGTGCCATGCACAACCTCCAAGCTACAGGGTGCGCGGCCAGCAACGGTGGTCGCGTTGCCCAAGCGCTTAACAGGCCTTCGCGAAGACGGGTTCGCCATTTGCCACCAACTCACAACGCTGGACCGCAGCAAGTTCGGAGTCAAAACAGGTGTACTCGATCAAGCCACGCTCGCCCGCATCGAAGAAGGTATTCGCGTGGCGCTAGACTTCTCATGACCGGTGCCGGGTTCACGCGCTCAACAAACAAAGCCCGCATCAACTGCGGTGCCATCAGCCAGTACAACAACACACCGCCGTGCAAGGCCCGAAAAACTACCTCTCGCTACTCGTCAACCGCGCCCGCATGGAAGGCGTCGTCGTCTTCGACTACGTCGACCGATATGGCATCGCGATTTCCGAAATGGCGGGGCATTTGAGGGATGGAAAAATGAAATCGAAGGAAGATGTTGTGGTTGGGTTGGATACTTTACCGGAATCGTTGATCAAGCTTTTGAATGGAGAGAACTTTGGGAAATTCGTTTAGCAACTGGCGAGCGAGTAGCGCGACCAGTCACGTACCCCGGCAAAGCCGGGGGCTTGATTTTGTTAGCCCCTCAAAGGGGCAAAAGAATGGAATCGCCTAAAGGCGATCTCACACCCGCAGCTTGAGTTGCTCG
>JAYVNO010000055.1:0-6731 GCA_043758415.1 Burkholderiales bacterium | reverse complement strand
GGTCGGAAATGTCATGCCTGCGGAAATCTTCGCTCAATGTTCGATCCCGATGAACGTAAAACGGTATTATCTATAATCTCGTGACGACACCATCTAGTCGGCGCGCTCCCAGATTTACCTGCGCTCGATACGAGGGCCACGGTCTGGATTTTCGCCATCGCGGGAATGACGGCATTGAGGCGTCACTCTTGCGAGGAAAAACTCGTCTTCGTGCCGACGCTAATGACAAAGCAACCCGACCACCCCCAAAACCATCAACGCCGCACCCAACAATTTCTCTTTTAGCTGCTCTTATTTGAGCAAACGCGCACCGAACGCGGCGGCGAACAGCATCGATATCTCGCGCAGCGGCGCGACGTGGCTGATGGGGGCGGTTTGCATGGCGTAGAGCACGAGAATGTAGGCGAGTGGCGACACCGCGCCGATGCCGAGCGCGTACTTGCCGTTCTTCTTCCATTCGTCACGCACTTCACGGCGATTACGAATGAATAGCGGCAGCATGAAAACTAGGCGCGGGCAGTTTGACAAATACTGAAGCAGAAGCGGTGAGAGCGCCAGAAACTTGACCGAGTAGCCATCGAGCGCGGTGTACAGCGCGATGAGCAAGCCGGTCGCCGTGCCCCAGCGAATGCCTGCGCGCGAACGCTCAGTCGCGCCTGCGAGCAGTCGCAATCCACCAGCAAGCACAAAGATGCCAGCGACGATGGCGAGAATGTCCAGCCCGGAAAACAGATTCACTGCTTCCCCGAAAAACACAATCGCCCCGTCGTTCGAAAGGAGTGGGCCGGTGCAGCGTGCGACCGGTTACAGGACGCCATAGTCGGCGAGTTGGTAGCCGCGTTGCAGCGTGAGTGAATAGACGAGATGGACGACTGTGGAGATGGCGATGAAGAGCCACTGCGCGAGCGTAATGTCAGCGACGAGCGACGGCGAATGCCACCACCACAAAGGGAGCATCGGCGTGTACAGCGTCATCACAACAACGTTGCCGAGCAATACAAACGCAGCACCACCACCGGACTTTTTTGCCAGCAGATTCCAGCTTGCGTGGAGCAGCGCAGCGAGCACGACGAGGAAGAAGGTGGTGAGCGTCACGCGTTAGGGGAATTGAGCGTCGTGGACACACTAAGCGATTGATCAGCTTTTGTCCAGAAACCTTATTTTATAGGGACTAGCAGCGCATTTATTGCATTATCAACTATTGCGCGAATGCGGCTCTAGTCCCCATGCAGTGGTCGTTTAATGTAAAAGCTGATAACTCGATTACCAGTACTTCATCGCCCCTTTGAACAGTTCTGCGAGCGAAGCTTTTGTCACGTCTCTCGGTGCATTTTTGATCACGCGTTGCTGCGGAAACGCTCGTTCGGCAAGGGCCTCCGCGTCGGCATTGGTGTAGCCCACGGCGTTGAGTCCGTTCGGAAAATTCACGGCGCGCATCATTTCGATCAATTTGCTGGCAACGATTTCACCGGCGTCTTTCGCGCTTGCGTCCGTCGTGTTCGCGCCTAGAAATTGCGCCGCTTCAAGATGGCGTTCCGGCGCTGCCTCGCCCGTGAAACGGTAGACGCTCGGCGCGTTGAGTACGACGCTCATGCCGTGCGGCACCATCGGCGAGTCCTGCGGATAACCTTGCGGTGGCAAGAAGCCCCGCACGAGGCCGGAGACCGCGTAGCTCATGCCATGCGGCAGGTGGCAACCGGCATTACTGAACGTCATGCCGGCGATGAGCGCTGAGTACATGATCGCGCCTTTTGCCCGTTGGTCGCTCGGATCATTCACGGCCTTGACGAGGTTCTGACCGATGATGCGCAACGACTCGCGCGCGCCCATGTCACTCCACAAATTCGCGCCCTGATTCATCGGGCGCTTCGCGCCGTCATCGCCCTCGTACATTTTTGCCTTCGCACTGTGCGGCCGCGCGGTGTAGCTCTCCAACGCATGTGACAACGCATCAAATCCGTTTGCAGCGATGACGGCGGATGACAACGTGTGCGTCACGTCCGGGTCAACGAGCGCGCGCGACGGCAACATATGGCGCGACAGGATGCCGGTTTTGCATTGCTGTTCGAGCAGGTTGCAGATGGCGATGCCGGTAACCTCGGAGCCCGTGCCGCAGGTTGTCGGGCAGGCGATATGCGGCTTCAGCGGGCCCGGCACCGGCTTGCCAAGACCAATCGGTGCGTTGACATAAGCAAGCAAGTCATCAGGATACGTCGCATAAAGATTCGCGGCCTTAGCCGTGTCCATCACCGAGCCCCCCCCCACCGAAACGAAACCGTCGAAGTTGCCTTCCTGCGCGAACTTCGCGGCTGCCATAAACGAGTGGCCGGTAGGCTCAACCGCACATTCCCAATAAATTTCGACACTACAACCGGCGGCCTCCAGCGAGCGCTTCACCGTTGCAACATAGGGCAAGTCGCGCACCGTTTTGTCGGTAAACAGCCCCACCCGTTTCATGCCCAGCGCCCGCGCATGCGAGCCCGCTTCGCGGAGACATCCGGGACCAAAAGTGAAGTGATTGACCTCGACGGTGAAGGCGCGATCGCCCTCGTGACCGGCTAATCCTTCGAGTCCGTAATAGCGGCAACAGGTGTACATCAAGCCCTTCTTTCTTCTGGGTGCAGTCTAGCGCGTTCAACGTCATCACGGGTCGACAGCAAATATGGGCTCACAGCAGACCTCCGTCGTGACCGTGCGGTGTATGAGGCCATAGAGGTGATCGCTCCCGAAGGGTTGCACGATCAGGAACGCATCAGGTCCGTCTTGATCATGTCGGCCGCCTTTTCCGCGATCATGACCACTGGCGAATTGGTGTTGCCTGAAACGAGCGTGGGCATGACTGAGCAATCAATCACACGCAAACCGGTGAGCCCGTGCACGCGCAACCGGGAATCGACGACGCCCATCGGGTCGCTTTCGGGTGCCATCTTACAGGTGCCACTGGGGTGAAAAATGGTTGCGCCGTAGTTGCGCGCAAATTGCAGCACTTCGTCGTCGCTCTGGGTGCCGTTGCCGGGGCGATACTCGTCGCCGATCAAGTCTGACATGGCTTTGGTGCTGGCGAGTTTGCGTGCGAAGCGGATGGATTCCACTGCGCAGCGGCGATCTGATTCGTGCGACAAATAATTCGAGAACATCGCGGGCGCAGCCAGTGGGTCGCTCGATTTCAGACGGACCTGGCCGCGTGATTCAGGGCGCAACTGGCAGACAGAAAACGTGCAACCGCTCCACGGATGCGTTGATCCGCCTGCCATTTCGGCAGAGAGTGCAGCGAAGTGAAATTGAATATCTGGCGTCTTTGATTCAGGCAACACGCGGGTGAACATGCCCCCGTGATTGATGCCGATGGCGAGTGGCCCGGCGCGGCGCGTGAGCCAGTCCCAGCCCATCATGAACTTACGCCAAGTGCTTTGCAAATCATCATTAATGGTGATGGGCTTTTTGACTTTGAACAGCAAGCGGAATTGCAAGTGATCCTGCAGGTTTTCGCCAACACCGGGCAGGTGGTGCTTGACTTCAATGCCATGTTCGCGCAAGTGCTCACCCGGGCCGACGCCTGACAGCATCAACAGTTGCGGGCTTTGCAGTGCGCCCGCTGTGAGCAGCACTTCTTTGTTCGCGCGCAGCGTGACGCGATTGCCGTTCTGCATGTATTCCACACCAACGGCGCGAGTGCCTTCGAACAGTACGCGCGTGACCCGCGCGTTGACCTCCACGCGCAAATTTTTTCGCTTCTGCGCGGGCCGTAAATAGGCCACCGCTGTCGAGCAGCGCCAGCCATTTTTTGTGAAGAGCTGGTAGTAGCCGACGCCTTCCTGATTGCCGCTATTGAAATCAAGCACACGCGGCACGCCCAGCTCTTCACCGCCCGCAATGATCGCGTCCATGACGGGGTGCGGAACGGGAATTGACGTTCCCCACAGGGGGCCACCCTGCCCGTGTGTGCCGTTGGCGATCATGCGTGGGTCGCTGTTGTGTTCGCTCTTGATGAAGTACGGCAGCACCTCATTCCAGCTCCAGCCGTTGTTGCCCGCGTCGCTCCAGCGGTCATAGTCGGCGGCCTGTCCACGGATATAGATCAGCCCGTTGATCGAAGACGATCCGCCAAGCCCGCGTCCACGCGGCCAGTACACCTTGCGGCCGTTCATGTTGGGATCAGGCTCGGTGTAGTAGCCGTAGTTGTAGACCGGGTGGAACATCGTTTTGGCATAGCCAATCGGGATGTGAATCCACAGGTAATTGTCGGTCGGCCCGGCCTCCAGCAGGCATACCGAGTTGCGTCCATCTTCGGACAACCGGTTGCCGAGCACGCAGCCTGCGGTGCCCGCGCCGACGATGATGTAATCAGGATTCATACTGCTACGCTCGTGAGGAAATTTGGGGCGTTAGGACCTGGCTTCAGGACATGCGCCAGTGCTGACAGAACTGCCGACCACCTGCGCTTTTAATTCTTCAAGTTTGGTCAACATAGCCTGAGTCGGCTCGCGTAAAACCAGCGCGCTCATTGCCACGATTTGCTCACGCTGACGATAGATCGCTGTTTTCACGCCCCTAGCTTTGAGCTCCGCGAGACGTGCGTCTGCGCCGTCTTTGTTGCGAAATACCCCGAGCGAAATCGCAAAATTCCACGGGCCGTTTTCGAGCACCAGTGCGCTGTCGGTGACGTTCAATTTCTTGAGATCCGCCATTGAGCGATCAGCCGCTGCGCGAGTTGCTTTGGGCGGGATGTACACCCAATGCTCTGCGCTCACCTCCACGCGGCGTGACGACATGGTGCGGCCCAAAGCCAGTGGCTCCAGCAACTTCGTGGCTTTAACCCGATCTGCCTCAGACAGCGGCCCCCATTCGGCGCAAGCGAGGGTGAGCTGCGCGACTTTCGCAGGGCCAAGCTTTGCCACCTGCTGCGCAGTGAGCGACTTCACCTGGTCTGCATTAAACGGCTTGTAGCGGTCAGCGGAAGCCTGCGCGTCGCTGTTCATGCGATCCACGTAGCCGTACGCGAACAGCACCAGATTGGCGATTAACAAAAACAGGAAGAGTTTTTTCATCAAAGGAGGGCAACACGGTCTGCCGACGATTTTGCCAGCAAATAAACGCCCTCCAGCACCAGCGAGTCGATTACCGCGTTACCCGCGGGCAAGTGCGCGAGCAGCCGATATCCGCTGCCGCCGGTCAGGATGATTTTGGGCGCGATGCCTACACCGCGTTGCCGCAGGCGCTCGGTCAGTCGTAGATGACCGTGTTCGATTGCGCCGACCATGGCGTCGATCGCGCCGGTAGCCAGTGCATCCCGAGTGTTGGTCGGTTGTGCCGTCCAGTCGCCCGCGTCCACCGAAAGCGCGGCGGTGTTGCCTGCCAAACCGCCCAGCATCGCGTGGTAGCCCGCCACAATCGCGCCTCCCAAAAAATGTCCGCGTTCGTCAAGCTGATCAACGGTGAGCGCGGTTCCAGCGCAAGCGACGATGCAGGGTGCTAGACCCCGCGCCCACGCCGCGACAATGGCGGCCCAGCGATCCGTGCCCAAACGAGCCGGATCGTCATAGCGGTTGACGACGCCGCAGGCAGCGGGCGTGGAGGCGATCCATTTGAGCGGGACATTGAGCGCGGCAAATTGCCGCTCCACACGATCTTTTGATGACATGTTGGCGACATGACTGCCGACGACGCGCTCTGGCGGGGTCCGGTCAAACCCGGTGCGCTCGACAAAGTGCTCAACCTCCGCAAGGAAGATCGCTCCCCTCGAAACGATCACGCCGTTGTCAAAGCCTGCCCACTTGAGCCGCGTATTTCCGATATCAAGCACTAGCAACACGAAGCGACACCTCTCCTGAAATCAAAGTATGCAAACCGCGCTCGCTTTCTATCATTAACGCCCCCCGGTCGCTGATGCGTTGCATCTTCCCCGAGATCACCTCGCCATCGGGCAGTCGCGCCGTAACGCGCTGCGTGGCATAGGCGCAACGCGTCCACCAACGCGCCTGGAACCCGCTGAACCCCAGGCGCGAGAAGATTTCCAATCCCTCGTCGAGCGCGGTGAGCACCCGGTTCAATACGTCGTCGCGGTGATTTTTCGCACCCAACCATGAATCAAGCCCGACGGTCGGCAAGGCAATGATTGGCAGGTCGACGACGGGCGTTCGCAGGTTAAGGCCAATACCGATCACCGCCGTACGCGTGCCGCCCCCACTGGCGACCGTCTCGATCAAGATGCCACCGAGTTTATGCGTCTCGTCAATTAACAGGTCATTCGGCCACTTGAGGCGCAGTCGCTCGCGCTCACTGCGGGCAATGCCATAGTCAAGCGCCTCAGTCACCATCACGCCGACAGCGAGGCTCAGGCCGTCTAATGGACACGACCGGGCGAACTGCCAGGCAACGCTGCACAACAGCGCGTCGCCGGCGGCTGCATGCCACTGCCGCCCGCGCTGGCCGCGTCCGGCAGTCTGCACGTCTGCCACCAGCACCATCCGGTGGCAATTGAGCTGCGTTGACCACAGCAACAATTGGCTGTTGGTGGAGTCGATTGAATTGACCCGGTGGATGGTGAAGACAGACATGTGACCGATATTGTTATGGAACGCACGATTTCAGCAGGGATCACTTGGCGAAAAAAACGCGCCATTAAGCATTTCGGGCGCTCCTATAAATTCATTTGTCGGGCGAACTGCGGCGTTGCACAGTGCTCGCAATCCTCATGTGACCTGCGCGGTAATGAAGGTTGCTGCGCGCCG
>JAYVNO010000054.1:0-19564 GCA_043758415.1 Burkholderiales bacterium | reverse complement strand
TCGATGGTGGTGCGCTACATCCGCAGCACCGTGCCCGCATTTGCTTCGTTGAATTTGCCCCCCATTCTGCTGGAACTGGCGCTGGAAAAACGTGGCCTGATTCTCGTGGTCGGCGCCACCGGTTCCGGCAAATCGACCACATTGGCATCGATGATCGACCACCGAAACAGCAACACCACCGGTCATATCCTGACGGTAGAAGACCCGATTGAATATCTGGTGCGGCACAAGCGGTGCGTGGTGAATCAACGCGAGGTCGGCCACGACACCAAGACCTATGAAAACGCGCTGTCGAACGCGCTGCGCGAAGCGCCGGATTTGCTACTGATCGGCGAGGTGCGTGATCGCGCAACCATGCAGCACGCCCTTACCCACGCGCTGACCGGTAACCTCTGTCTGACCACGCTGCATGCGACCAACAGCTATCACGCTATGTCGCGAATCATCAACATGTATCCGCAAGACGCGCGCTCTGGTTTGCTGGCCGATCTTTCTTATGGTCTGAAGGCAATCATCGGGCAGCGTTTGGTCAAAACAAAAAACGGCAATCTGACGCCCGCCGTTGAGGTACTGATCAACACCAAATTGGTCTCCGAGATGGTGGCGAGTGGCGAAATGCACAAAATCAAAGAAGCGATGGAGCAAAGTCTGACGCCGGGCTCATGCACCTTTGAGCAGGCTTTGTCGAAGCTTTATCTGAACGGCACAATTGCGTATGACGAAGCGCTCTCAGCTGCCGATTCGCCAACCAATCTCGCGTGGTTGATCAATCAATCGCAGCAAACACAACCCCACAGCGGCTTGCGCGGCAAGGCGCAGGCAACAGCAAACTTTGACGATTTTGAGATCACAAAAGTCGCCGAACGCGCGCGATGATTGCGTCCGCGTATGATGGCCTGTCGCGCACCGCCGCGTTGGCGGCGCAACTGATCGCGCAACCCTCAATCACACCGCAGGACAAGGACTGCCAGCGCATCATCGGCGAGCGCCTGCAGCGGCTCGGCTTCAAGCTGGAAACGTTTCGCAAGAATGGTGTGACCAATCTGTGGGCGCGACTGGGCACTGAGCGTCCGCTGGTTTGCTTTGCGGGGCACACCGATGTGGTGCCCACCGGTCCGCGCGAGCAATGGCTCGCCGATCCCTTCACCCCTACTGTGCGCGATGGTCTGCTCTATGGTCGCGGTGCATCTGACATGAAAACCTCCATAGCGGCCTTTGTCACCGCGATTGAAGACTATCTGCAGGGCCACCCGAATCCGCAAGGATCGATTGCGCTGTTGCTGACCTCGGATGAAGAAGGCCCCTCCGTCGATGGCACCCGTCTGGTGGTCGAGATGCTGCGCGAACGCAACGAGGTGATTGACTATTGCATCATCGGGGAGCCGAGTTCGGTCGACGCGCTGGGCGATATGATAAAGATTGGTCGGCGCGGCACGCTCTCCGGCAAGCTCAAAGTCAATGGCGTTCAGGGACACATTGCCTACCCGCATCTGGCGATGAATCCGATTCATGCCGTGGTGCCCGCGCTGGCCGAGTTGACGCACGAAGAATGGGATCGCGGTAACGCAGATTTTCCGCCCACGAGCTTTCAAATTTCAAACATCAACTCGGGTACCGGCGCGGGCAATGTGATCCCCGGCAGTCTGGAAATGCTGTTCAACTTTCGCTACTCGACCGAAAGCACGCACGAGCAATTACGGGCTCGCTTCTCGCAGGTGCTGTGTAAACACAATGTTCCCTGCGACATCGAATGGACGGGCCTCGGCCTGCCATTTGTGACGGCACAAGGCGCGCTGGTTGCCGCCACCAAACACGCCGTTGAGCGCGTGACCGGCCTGGCACCTGCGCTATCGTGTACCGGTGGCACGTCCGACGGTCGTTTTATCGCCACCTGGTGCAACGAGCTGGTTGAATTCGGCCCGACCAACGCCACCATCCACAAAATTAACGAATGCGTCCCCTTGAACCAAATTGAACCACTGCGTGAGGTCTACCTGAACATCGTCACCACCCTGCTTGCCACATGAGCGCCTTGCCGACGCTTATCTTCCCCAACGCCGTGCCCCAGGAGCTGGCGACCATCGGCGACTGGTGGCGCTTTGCGGTCAGTTCTCTGGTGCGGGTCAACGCGCAGTACGGACAAGGCACCGAAGACGCCGGGCAGGACGCCGTTTTCTTGCTGCTTGGCGCGCTCGATTTGCCGCTCGACAGCTTTGCGCAAATGCAAAGCTATTCGCTCACCGGCTACGAGCGCAAGCATGTGTTCAATGCGTTGCGCCGCCGCGTCGTGGATCGGGTGCCTGCCGCTTACGTGCTCGGTTTTGTTGAGCAGATGGGCCTGCGCTTTGCAGTCGACGAGCGGGTCTTGATTCCGCGCTCGTTCATTGGCGAACTGCTCGACACCGGGCTGCCCGCCTTCGTTCCTGAGCCGGATCAGATTGACACCGTGCTTGATCTGTGTACCGGGTCGGGTTGTCTGGCGATCCTCGCCGCGCACGCATTTCCCGAGGCTGACATCACCGCGAGCGACATTTCTGACGACGCACTGGACGTCGCGCGCGCCAACGTCGCGAAGCACGGTTTTGTGCGCGATATTACGCTCATCAAAAGCGATCTTTTTCAGAATCTGGGCGGTCAACGCTTTGACGTGATTTTGAGCAATCCGCCGTATGTAACCACCGAAAGCATGACGACGTTGCCTGACGAGTTTCGCCATGAGCCGAGCCTTGCACTGGCTGCGGGTGCCGACGGCAACGATGTGCTGCGGCGCGTGCTGCTAGAGGCAAAATCGCACCTGAATCCGGGCGGCGTTCTGATCGTAGACGTCGGTCACAATCGCATTCTGGTGGAAGATGCGTTCCCGAAGCTGCCGTTCATGTGGCTGGCCACCGAGGCGAGTGATGCCGGTGTGTTCCGGCTGCGGGTCGAGGATTTTGTGTGAAAAAAACGCTGCTGCTCATCGGAGGTGGACAGGCACATGTTGAGGTGTTGCGGCAGCTGGCGCTGAAGGCACCGGCGGAGGCTGACATCGCGCTGTTCAATCCAGGGCCGAGCGTGCTGTATTCCGGCATGTTGTCCGGCGTCATCGCGCGCCACTACGAACCCGCAGAGGCCAGGCTCAACCTGTGGGCGCTCTGCCAGCGCGCGCGCGTTCGATTTTTTGAGACATCGGTGCTGGCCCTGAGCGCAACTAATCGGGTGCTCGAATCAGGCATCGGCGAGCGCCATCGTTTTGATTACGCGTCTATCGACGTGGGCGGCATTTCGCAGATGCTTCCAACCTCGCCGGGCTCGTATGTCGTGACGGTGAAGCCCGTTGATTCACTGCTCGCGGCGATCAACGAATTTGAGAGCGTGCGCTCGGCAAGCCTCATGGTGCGCATCATTGGCAACGGCACCGCGGCGCTCGAAGTCGCACTGGCACTGGCGTACCGCTGGCGGCAATCGACTAGCCGACGCATCAGCATTGTTGCCGCCACGCGACTGATGGTTGGCTATCCGCCGCGCGTTCGCGTGCTCGCGCTGCGCGCCTGCAACAAACTGGGCGTGGCGGTGCTTGAGAATAAAGCGGTTGAGCAGATCGAACCGACACGGTTACGCCTGGTCAGCGGCGAGTTGATTGACACTCAATTGACGGTACTGGCGACAGACTGCGCGCCAGTTGCATTGATGCAAAAGACGGATTTGACGCGGGCGATCGACGGCGGCATTCACATCAACGAGAACCTTCAGAGCAGCAACCATCCGCACATCTTCGCAGCGGGCGACTGTGCCAATATCTCTGGCGCGAGGAGCCCGAAATCAAACGTGTTTAGCGTGCATCAGAGCGCAATATTGGCGGCAAATTTGCTGGCAACTCTGACCGCTGCGCCCCTGGTGCCGTATCAGCCCAGGCCGAATGTATTAAACCTCCTCGCGCTCGGTGACAAACGCGCCATCGCCACGCGAGGCGGGCTATCGGCAGCCTGCGGTTGGGCGTGGCGATGGAAGGATTCAAACAATCGAGAATGCATCAACCGGTACACGCGTGACTGATCGTCTGCACGCGGCGCTTATTAACGAGTCGACTAAATGTGTCCTATCGCAACTGGTAGCTCCCTCTCCCTCGGGGAGTAGAGCCTGCCGAACCGGTCTTATTTTGTTGACTCAGTAATAACCCACTCGCAACGGATGTTCAAAAAAGAATCGCAACATTTCTGCTGTCGCGTCCGGGCCTTTAGGATCGGTGTAGGAACCGTTGAGGGACCCGCCGGACCACGCGTGGCCCGCACCTTGTACCAACCAGTGTTCAGCGATGGTTTCGCCCGTGTCGGATCGATAAGTAGAGCGAGTGTAGCCGCGGCCGCCGCTGGCGACGCCCTGCTCCAGCGTGGGTTCAACGGAACCAACCCCGCGCCGCAACGCAGCGATCACGCGCTCGCCGTTTTTCTGGTTCACCGTTTGATCGGCGTCACCGTGGAAGACAATGGTAGGCACGGTCCCATCGCTCACGTTAGACGTCGAACGCGGTACTGGTTCGCCGTTTTTCATGGCGGCAAAGGCGGCGGCAACGTTGGTCGCAGCACCACGCGGCAGGCCTGAATGCACACCGACCGCTGCGTAAATTTCGGGGTACGCTGCCGCGACGATGTCAGCCATCGCGCCGCCTGCCGACAGACCAGCAACGTAGACGCGCTGCGTATCGATGCCGTAGCGCTTGCTGACCGATTGCGTCATGTCGGCAAGTAACGCGGGCTCGCCGCCGCCACGCTGTTGATGGGCACGTAAAAACCAGTTCCAGCAGCGCTGCGCGTTGCCGTCCTGCGACTGCACCGGATACAGCACACAAAAGCCCTGCTCCCGCGCGCGCGCGTTGATCCCGGTGCCTGCCGCGAAATCATCAGCGTCCTGCGTACAACCGTGCAGCATGACAACCAATGGCAGGCTGCGACCTGCATGCTGCAGGGGCACGTAGAGTTTGTAGTTGCGCGTGAGTCCGGCATGCGTGTGCGAGCCACTAATGAATTCGCCCGCATCGATATTTTCAACACTGGGCTCAACACCGTCGACGCTGCGATTAAGCACGATGCCGTCAATAAAAAAAGAGCTTGCCGGTACAGACGGTTGCGCCACCGGTGTTGGCGCGGCTGTCGGCACGCGCGCGCCTGCGAGCGCGCGTTGAATCAGAGCCGTTGCGTCAGTCAAGTGGCCCGTCTGCGTCAACCGTGTGGCCTCTCGCATCATGTCCTGAAGGGTGTCGTTCATTAAAAACTTTCTAACAGTGAAATCGGTGAGGGAGATAACAAAAACTAGCGCAGGCGCGCGGCAAGTGCTGCCTTCACCGCTGGGCTCGCATGCAGTGCGCCGAGCACATCAACGGACGCGATGGTGGCCAGCGCCAGTTCCGGCGTGACATCGCCCGCGATGGTGGCGAGACCGAGCACGCGGATTTGCAACGTCTGTTTTGCCGCCTTCACTGCACGCAAATCGTCGGCGCTGAAATGCTGCATGCCGAGCACCAGCATCTTGCGCGCAACCACTTGCTTCACCGCATCGGCATGGCTGCCGAGCCGATTGCGAATGGCGGTGCGAATGAAGTCGGTGCGATTGCCGTAGAAGCCTTCTGACACCAATAAATCAATCTGACCGAGGTCAACAAAACCGAGGTTGATGGTGATTTTTTCGGAGTCAGCGACTTTTAGCTGCGCTGCCTGAGCCGAGATTTTCTGTTTCATGCTCCCATTGTATACCATCCACATGGATGGCCGGGAGATGGTTTATTTAAATGGAAGCAAACCAATGCAGCGCCCACTTTCCCGCCGCAGCAGCCACCGAACTCACCAGCGATCCCCAGGCAATGTCGAGCGCCGCGAGGCCGATCGGCCAGCCTTTCAGCGTGGCCAGATTGGTAAGGTCGTAGGTCGAGTAGGTGAACAAGCCAAACAGCGCACCAGCGGCGAGCGTTGGCATCCATTCCGGCGACGCCGCGTTCGGCACGACGGCAAAGATCATCAATCCCAATGGAAACATCAAATAGAACAGGACGGCCGCCGGAATATTCGGGCTATCAGCCATCAAATGCCCAATGCCAGCTCGATACAGTGGTTTCGCGATCACGCCGAGCCATATCAGATCGATGGCAATCATCGCCACCGTGGCGACGGCGTATGCGGCTAAATATTTGGACATGAGCATTGCCTCAGCGCGATGAAAGGTTGCACTATAAATTCAAACGCGTATCGGCGGGCGATGATCTCCGTCGAATCGGTTCGCCCAAGTCGGCGTGATACAGCCATTGCGCGAGGCAAGTGCGGGCATTCCCATCGAGTCTAGTTGCGCATTCAGTGCACGAATAGCGCGATCAAAATAGTGATCGAAATCGGGATTCCAGGCAAGAAAAGTAGTAGTAAGCGCATGGAAATCTGCGTGGCTGTGGGGTCGTAGATCGGCTGAATATTCGCTTTAGGGCACCTCTAGTAGTCACTGACGACCACCCATGGTGGCACCGAAGCTTCCGATAAATGCTCCGATCAGCTACCGCTCTTTATTGATATCTCTCGCGCGCAATGTCAGAGCGGAACGCGAGCGCATGTAGGTCAACACCGCATGCATTCAAGCCCCTGAAAAAAAATATTTCTAATGTGCGCCATCGCACAGAGCGGTAATTTTCGGGCGTGCAATAGTGCCCTATGAGCGGTCTCCACGCTCGCCAAATTTTCTGGGAAATTTATGGATTCGTTACCCATTTTGCGCACGCTCAGCATGGTCGGGGTGAGCCTGGTATCGTCGACGCTTGCGTCCTGCGGCAAAGCGCCGCCCGCGCCTGTCACTATGAGCTCCCCCATTGCAGCAGGGGTTAGCCCGCTGGTGCTGAGTGCGCGCTTGTCAGGCAGCGATGAAGTGCCTCCAGCAACCGGTAGTGGCGTTGGCCGAGTTGAGGCAACGCTCAACGCCCAGAGCCATGTGTTGACATGGACGGCTACTTATTCAGCTCTGACGGATGCTGCATCAGCGGCCCATTTTCATGGTCCTGCGGCCAGTGGTGAAAACGCCGCTGTCGTGGTGCCCGTGAGAGGCAGTCTGGAGAGCCCGATCATCGGAACCATCACCGTGACCGCTGCACAGATGGCTGAGCTGGTGGCCAGCAAGTGGTATTTGAATGTGCACACCGCAGCGCATCGCAATGGCGAAATCAGGGGGCAACTCAATGTTTAGCGCTAGGCTGCTGCGGGCGAGCCCATCAACGATCATGCCGTGCCAAACCTGTGCCGCAAACGCAAACAGCTTCGAGGCGGGCGTACCGCTGCAACGCGCACATGAGCACGAAAGCCTCGCCGCGTCATTGGTGGCGCGTATGGTGACCAAAGATCAGCTCGCGCTAGAGCAGCTCTATGAAATCACCGTCAAGCGCCTGCACACGTTCGCGCTACGCATTGTGCGCGATCCGGGTCTGGCCGAAGAGGTCACCGAGGACGCCTTGTTTCAGGCGTGGCGCGAGGCCCACCGTTTCGACGCAAATCGTGGCAAGGCCATCACCTGGCTGCTGACGATTTGCCGCTCGCGCGCGCTCGATGCGCTACGCCGCGTTGATAGAGCGGAATGTGTAGAAGATCCGGACGTTTATCGCTCGCACCAGATAAATCTAAGCGCCGAGCCCGAGTATTTGATCCGGCAGTATGAAACGGGAAATGCGGTGCATACCGCGTTGATGCAACTGCCGCCGAACGAGCGTCAGGCGATCAGTCTCGCCTTTTTTCGCGGCTTGACGCATCAGGAGATCGCCCTCCATTGCCAAATGCCGCTGGGCACCGTCAAAACGCTGATGCACCGGGCATTCGCGCAGTTGCGCGTGGCGCTGGCGGGGCAGCGCGACTACGCGGAATGACACGGTTTCAGAACGTTTCGTCAGCGGTGGCGATATGGGCTGACGTCCGGCAAAAGCGGCGACCGTGAGTGCGACAGCGGGGAGGCGCGGGTAGCGCGTTTTGGTCGATTCCAAAGCCACCATTATTTACGCGTTGTGTGCGTTTCCGTACAGACTAGTACGCTGCGGCGACTAAAAATAAAGCCATCCGAATTTTTCGGCCTCGGAGGGTAGTAATCATGACGTATTCCGCGCTCACGCTCAGCATGCAGACTTTGCCACACACCCGCGCAGCCGCGACGGCATCGCAGACCGGCAGCGATGCGATTAGGGGAGGCGACGCCCGTTCGGTGGAACCTGCGGGTCGCGGCGATTTCGGTGCGCTGCATCAGATTCTGATGAGCGCCCAAGAGATTGCCGTCAGTGCCGACACCGACATCGCTGCGGTGGATTTGCCGTCCAATCCGATTGAGCTTTCGCGTGGACCGTGTTGTTTGGCGCGGTCAACATGCGCATCGCGGCGATTACCGCGCTTATGGCGACTAAGGATTACTGGCGCAGCGAGTTGCCGACGCCGACCGTGCGTGCAGGGTGATGCTGGAATGCGCGCAGGCGCTGGCGCAGTTGCAGACGATGATCCCACTGTGCCAACCTGGAACTTACCCCGGTGCAACAAGCGCTGGCTGACACGCGAGCTGCGCTCGCTTTGGCGCAAGCCGAGTTACGCAAAAGTCAGATGCAGGGACGCGTTGCGCGCCGTGTGGCGCTACACGACGCGCTGACGTCGTTGCCCAATCGCATTTATTTGAATTGGCATCTCAAACAGGCGCTTACCGATTCAGCAATCCACCGGCAGCCGGTGGCGCTGTTCTACCTTGATCTCGACGGCCTCAAACGGGTGAATGATCAGCATGGCCATGACGCTGGCGATTCGGTGCTGGAAATGACCGCCCGTCGTTTGCTGGCAACCGTGCCAAGCGACAGCATGGTGAGCCGACTGGGTGGTGACGAATTCGTCTGCCTGTTGAACGGCACCGACAACAGGGAGCAACTCGCAACGCTGGGCAAAGCGTTGATCGACGCCGTATCCGCTGAAATGCTGGTTGACGGCCACTGCGTCTCGGTTCGACCCAGTATCGGTATCGCCATTAGCCGGTCCGACGATGCAACGCCGGAATCACTGCTTAAACAGGCAGACGCTGCCATGTATCGCGCCAAACGGACGCGAACTGGCTACGGATTCTGGGATCGGCACTGACTACGAAGCCATGGATGCCGCAGCCCGCACCGCCATCAGCTTTTTCGTAAAAGCCGCGCTTGATATGGGCTTAACAGCTATATATTCAATAGTCGATATTTGTAATAATGATGTTAAGCGCCCTGTGTATAGGTCGTTGTAGCGATAAGTTGTAAGCGTCCCTTTGCCAATCATGTGCCCGCGTATGCATCGGCGACCGGCATAGTGATTTACCGCCTTTTGCCAGGCGGTCGGCGCGAGCCCTTCTCGTAACGCATGAGCGAGGATCGTAATGAGGAAACTTCGTGCAACTTCGTCTCCGGTGCATGATCTGACGTCGCCCGCTCAATCGCCTGTCTGGACCGCATCCCGGCGTAGTGCAGTGGACGCCAGAGCGGGCATGAGTGTGACTTACGCCAACGACAAAACCACTGCTGCGGAGACTGCCCTCTCGTCGTCTCACCCGCATCCGTCGCGCCACGAAGGCGGCACTAGCTCGTGACGCGATGCTGACCTGAGGCAGAACTTCGGCACCGCTCTGTTTGACAGCACCTTGTTCTCCGTTGGCGTGTGCGCACGGCTTGCCGACCACGAGGCGCGTAGGGCGTAGGGCGTGACGTTTTAGCGAATGTTTATGTTCGTCATCGCACAGACGCGACTCAGCAGGACGAGCAAGCTGGCGACGAGCGTGGGCTTCGCGGTTTCACGCCGCGCAGAGCGTCTTGTCTGCGACGAGCGAGCGTTCGTCGCGGACTGAAGGGCACCTCTAAAGACATTTTCAATTTCTCAGGAGACTTTAAACATGAACGAAGACAGAAACAGCGAACTCAACCGTGATTCGCTTACGGGCACTCCTGTATCTCATGCCTTGGGCACCGGCATCGGCGCGGTGGTCGGTGGCGTCGCCGCTGCCGTGGGCACCGGTGCAGCGGTGGGCGCAATGACCGGTACCGTGGTGGGTCCGGTGGGTACAGTCATTGGCGCTGCTGTGGGCGCACTCGTGGGCGGTCTTGCAGGCAAGGGCGTAGCGGAGGCAATTGATCCGACCGCCGAAGACGCTTACTGGCGGGACAATTACAGCAGCCGCCCCTACGCTGCAGTCAGTAGCGGTTTTGAGGACTACGGTCCCGCATACGGATACGGCGTTAACTCGTACCGCAAATATTCCGGCAAAAGTTTCGATGCTGTCGAGCCTGACCTCGCGCGCGACTGGAGCAGTTCGCGCGGCACGTCGACGCTCGACTGGCCTGCCGCAAAACATGCAACGCGCGACGCCTGGAATCGTGTGAGTGATAGCGTCGAGCGCACCATCCCCGGTGACTCCGACCGTGACGGCAAATAGTCGTCAATATTCCGGGTTGCTGCCGCACTCCGTGGCGACAACCCGGATCGACGTTTTGGCCGCGCGTCAATGTGTCAAGCACGAAGTTCCCGACAGCCTCCGCAGATTGCCCGTATAGCTCTACGCCGAGATCGCTGCTCGTACTGGGGTTACGCCTTGATTTCCGCTGTAGTCGACAACAGCCGTAAAGACGCTGACACCCCGGTTGCGGCGGACTATACTTTATGAAGTTGTAGCAAACATTTGCAACAAACCCGTTTGCTACCTGTCCCAAGACACAGTCGCCCTGCAACCCTAACGAGATTATTTTTCTTCACCTTTTCCAAACTTCAGCAGCGCCGCGCGACACGCGTTTCGACGTTGAGCAGACAAAATAAATTGAGTACCCCAGCGCTCCCTACCGCGTCCGGCATTTCACCCGCCCTTGACGAGCCTACGGATAGGGTTGCCGCCACGGCAACGTCGCCTCCTGCCGACGTCAGGTACGCCTTTCGGCTCTACGTCGCGGGCGATTGCGATAATTCGGCGCTCGCGCGCGGCAACCTGTCGGCGCTTTGCAACCAGTATCTGCCTGATCGTCACGAAATCGAAGTTGTGGATGTCTTTCGTGAGCCGGTGCGCGCGCACGACGATGACATCATGCTGACGCCCACGCTGATCAAATTGGCACCCCTGCCCGTGACCAGAATGGTTGGCACACTTGAAAACACGCCAACCATTGCCGCTGCCTTGGGATTGAGTCGTGCATCACTATGACATCAAAGCCCTTCGCCCTGGTCGGCGATCAAAGCACGCCCATCGCCCAGTTGGTCGATGCGCATCTGAAAGCGGAGCAGCGCCTGGAGGAGGTTACGCACGGCGAGATTGATGCGGTGAGCGATCAGCAAGGACGCACAGTGCTGTTGCGACATAGTCAGGAACACTTGCTCGAGCGAGCTGAAGTACGGGAAAGCGCGATCCTTGACGCTTTGCCCGCACGCATCGCAATGCTTGACAGAGAAGGCTTCATTGTCTCGGTGAATCATGCCTGGCGAGAATTTGCCGCTGCGAATTCGCCTGATTCGACTGATTCGACTGACCAGGCGTGCAGCGGTATTGGCATGAATTACCTTGCGATTTGCGAGGCAGCGACCGAACGTGACGCGCCACACGCGCCGCGTGTTGCGTCCGCCATCCGTTCGGTTTTGAGCGGACACCGGAAAAGCGTTGTTACTGAATATGCCAGCCACTCCGCGCTCGCCGAGCGCTGGTATCTGCTCACCGTAACGACGATTGCCGACGACAGTCCGAGCGGCGCAGTGGTCATGCATCTGGACATTACCGAGCGCAAGCAAGTCTATCGAGCGCAGCACCATCTGGCTGCCGCAATGGATGCCATGCGTGATGCGATCTATCTGGTAGATCGCAAAACCATGAGCCTGATCCACGTCAACGACGCGGCATGTCAACTGCACCGTCAAAGCCGCGACGAACTTCTGGTCTGGTCGCCGTGGAAAATACTCGACACAACGCGCGAATCACTTGAACGCACCTACGACAAAATGATCGAAAGTGGCGTTGCTGCCGAACCCGTTGAAATGATGCGTCAAAACGACGACGGCTCAATCGGGTGGGTCGAAGTGCGCCGTCACGCCAAGCACAGCGACGGGCGCTTGACGATTGTCACGATGGTGCGCGATATCAGCGAGCGCAAAATAGCCGAAGCCCGAATTCAGCGACTCAATCGCATGTTTGCCATGCTCAGCAGCATCAACACGCTTATTGTGCGCGTGCGTGAGCGCGACGAGCTATTTAAAGCGGCCTGCCAGATCGCACTCGATGCGGGTGGATTCCGCATGGCGTGGATCGGCATCGTTGATCGCAGCGAAAGGTTGATCGTGCCGGTGGCCTCAGCCGGGCTTGAGCCGGAGTTTTTGGCGGTCGCCAGGGTCCGGTTGTCAATGCGCAGCGAAGCCAGCGATAAAGACCCGATAAGCGTACGCGCCGTACGCAGCAATGCCGCGGTTGTACTCAACGACATTCGCGAAGATTCCCATATTTTCTTTGCCAGCAAGCGGCTCGCGCAGGGCATTCACGCAATGGTTGCGCTGCCGCTCAGCATCGCGGGTGAAGCCGTCGGCGCGCTCATGCTCTATGCCGCGGATGTGGGTTTTTTCGATGACGAAGAGATGGCGCTGCTGACGGAACTGGCGGGTGACGTCGCATTTGCAATCGACCACATCGACAAACGCGAGCGGCTTGACTACCTGGCCTACTATGACGTGCTGACCGGACTGGCCAACCGTACCCTGTTCCTTGAGCGCGTTGCGCAATACATGCGTGGCGCGGCCATAAGCGCACACCCGCTCGTCGTTTTCCTGATTGACGTTGAACGCTTCAGCAACATCAACGACACCTTCGGACGTGCTGCAGGCGATGCCCTGCTAAGCCTGATGGCGCAATGGATTACGCGCAAGGTGGGCGACGTCAACCTGGTGGCGCGCGTTGGTGCCGATAAGTTTGCGGTGGTACTGCCCGAAGTCAAAGCTGCTGGCAATGTCACGCAACTAGTGGAGAACGCGTTAGCAGGATTTTTGGACCATCCGTTTCAGGTGCATGACACCGCGTTGCGTATCGGCGTCAAGCTGGGCGCAGCACGGTTTCCGGAAGATGGCGATAACGTAGAGACGCTGTTCAGAAACGCGGAGGCCGCGTTGAAGGCAGCGAAAACAAGCGGTGAGCCGTACCTGTTCTATACGCCCGCCATGAATGAAGCGGTCGTGCAAACGATGACGCTCGAGAACAAGTTGCGACAGGCGCTGAAAAACGAAGAATTCGTGCTTCACTACCAGCCAAAAATAAATATGGTGAGCGGCAAGCTCACCGGTGCAGAAGCGTTGATCCGCTGGAACGATCCGCAAACCGGACTGGTCCCACCGGGGCAATTCATCCCGGTCCTTGAAGACACAGGGTTGATTTACGAAGTGGGTCGCTGGGCGTTACGCCAGGCCATTGCGGACTACCTGCGCTGGCGCGCAGCGGGCTTCGCGGCGGTTCCGGTTTCGGTGAATGTATCGCCACTGCAGTTGCGCCACCGCCATTTCGTCAAGGAGATTGAGCAGGCGCTTGCTGTTGATCCGCAGGCCGCTGACGGACTCGAACTGGAGATCACGGAAAGCGTGATCATGGCAGACGTCAAGCGCAGCATCGCGACACTGCAGGCGATTCGCGCGCTGAACGTCAGCATCGCTATTGACGACTTCGGTACCGGATTTTCGTCGCTGAGTTATCTGTCAAAACTGCCAGTCGACACGCTGAAAATTGATCGCTCGTTCGTGCTCGACATGACCAGTGGGCCGCAAGGACTGGCACTGGTTTCAACGGTGATCACGCTCGCACATTCCCTGCGTCTGAAAGTCGTGGCGGAAGGTGTCGAAACCGAGGAGCAACGTCGCTTGCTGCACGTGCTGAACTGCGACGAATTTCAGGGATTTTTGTTCGCCAGACCGGTGCCAGTAAACGTTTTTGAATCGCGATTTCTGCTCACGCTGGCACCGTAGTGCGGTAGTTTTAGTGCCGCATGCCATCCAGCAAGTGTGTGCCAGGCGACCCAGACATCAGCCGCCGCGCCATCAGCAATGACCGATCAGCGGTCCCGCGTCACGCGGTAAATTGCGCCATTCAGATCGTCTGATACCAGCACCGACCCATCAGCCATCGTCAACACATCAACGGGTCGGCCCCAATAGCGCATGCCTTGCAGGAACCCGGTCAGGAAGGGCTCCATGCGCAACGGCTCGTTCTTCTTGCCGAGCACGCGCACCACATCGTAGCCCACGCGCGTGGGTGGGTGCGATCCGTGGCGGGCGATCAGCATGCTGACCTCGCCATTGGCCGCAACAGCAGGATCAAAGCGCATGCCGAGTGCTGCCGTGTGTGCGCCCAGCGCAAATGCTGGCGGTGTGAACTCTGAGCAGGCACGTTTTTTGCCAAATTCGGGATCGGTAATATCGCGATCATGGCAATACGGAAAGCCAAAGTGCTCGCCCAGTTTGGTCACTCGATTGAGCTCATCGTTGGGCTCATCCGGGCCCAATTCGTCCTGACCGTTGTCGGTGAACCAAAGCTCCTTAGTTTGCGGATGCCAGTCGAAACCCACCGAATTTCGGATGCCGCGCGCGACCACTTCCCTGCCACTGCCGTCCGGGTTGACACGCACAATAGTCCCGTATTCATCGTTCACCGGTTCGCAGGTATTACACGGCGAGCCGACCGAAACATAGAGCTTGCCATCGGGGCCAAAGCCCATCGCATGCGCATCGTGCCGCGCTTTATCAGGCAAGCCATCAATCACCGTAATAGGCGCGCCGGGGTTGTCAAGGTTGTCTTCAATGTCATTGAAACGCACGATGCGTGTTCGATTGGCAACAAACAGGGTGCCGTTTTTGAACGCCACACCACTCGGGTCGGTGAGCCCTTTGATCAGCACGCGCTGTTGCTTCACGCTGCCTGCGTCCATGGTCAGCGCATATACATTACCGGCCATGCTTCCGACGAAGAGTGTGCCCTTATTACCCATCACCATATGCCGCGCCGCAGGCAGCCCGGATGCTAAGACGGTCACCTTGTGACCCGACGCGGCCTTCAGCGTTGCCAGCTGGATGCCTTTGTTTTCATCGCGCCAATCCTGCAGCGTGGCGCACCCTGCCATCAACACAACAAGAATCGCCGTGGCAAGCGTCGCTGCGACACGTTGCCCATACGGTAGCAGTGAAAAGGAAGCGCGCATGAATATCTCCGTCATCAGCTTTTAAGTTGCATGGAGTTGTAGCCAATTGCCATCCACGCGGTCTGTGCGGTGGCGCACATTGCAACTATCTGCGTACGTAGGTTCACACCTACCCTACGCGGTGTCCTTTGCCGACATACGGGCAACGCCCATCGCTGGATACTGGTGACTCTAATCATTGGGAGCGTCGTGGATGACGTGCCAGTGTTTGGCTGGTCGAAAAACTTCGATTCATCATTGATTATTAAAGATAGGAAATTAACTATGAAACGTTTACACATTACTCCGCTTCTGCTTAGTCTTTTGCTTGCAACATCGGCGTCCGTCGTGAGTGCTCAAAACGCAACCGGCAACGCGGCTAATCAGGCCTTGCAAATGAAAATGGAGCGCGGCGAATTCATCAAGATGTTCATGTGGGATGAAGCCGCTGAAATGTGGGTCATGCGCCCAGGCGTCCAGCCACCTGAGGGCTTGAAGTCACGCGCTGCGGTTAAAGCCGAACGCGACATGTTTTTGCGTAACAACCATTGGGACGATGGTAAAAGCCGCTGGGTGCCACTGGGCGCAACCCCACGCGATATGGCTGGCATGCCGCCCGAGCAGGTGAAAGCACAAACCGCAGCGTTCATGCGCACCCATCGGTGGGACGAGACGACTGGAACGTGGGTTGAGTTCAACACCAACCGCTCGCAATAAGCGCGTAAGTCCGGCGGCTATGCGCTCAGCATCAAGCTCGAGCGCGTAGCCGCCATTTTTATTTTTGCTGCAAAACGTCCTGAGTAACGGGGTGGCCACCGCTGAAGCAATCGGAATCTCGTCCCTGATGGTCGGGCGGGCGGCCTCTGATTCCGTTTCTATTTCGTTACGGAAATAACTGGGCTCAATTTTTCGACGCAGATTAGCGCAGATTCGACGCCGATGACCGCAGATTTTCTGGATGGTCTGCAATAGAGAAAATTCAAAAAATCTGAGGCAATCTGTGTGAAATCCGCGTTAATCTGCGTCAAAAATTAGTGCTGTTTTGAAATGGAAGTGGAATGAGTTGTGCGAGGCTCACATTATATGCAATGATTTTTTTGGCTGACGACCATCGTCGCATGCAACCTCATCCTTTCGTTTACGATGACGCTATCCAGCGCCTCCGTAGCCCATACAGGTGGTTGCGCCGGACGCCTCGCAGGCACCGCGCGAACTACTACAGCCCCGTCGCACTAGGCAAACGGCTCAACCTCACCACACGCGGGCAGCTCAGCTAGAGCAGAGAAACCTAGTTTGTCTGCCAGCAGCCGAGCGTGGGAGGTTGCGATGGCACTTACGCCCGCTAAATTCGACCCATTAAGATCAATACGATAACTACAACCAATACCAGGCCGAGACCGCCACTCGGACCATAACCCCAGCTTTTGCTATGTCCCCAAGTCGGGATCGCGCCAACAAGCAGCAGCAAGAGAACGATGAGTAATATGACACCTATGCTCATGACATTTCCTTTTGTTATGGATGAGTATTTATGGCTTGGGTGTCACGATCACCGTGGTCGAATCACCGGGGCGACCGGGCTCGCCCTTGGCACCGTCAGTACCAGGCGCGCCTGCCGCACCGGGAGCACCGGGCGCACCGGCGGGACCGGGGACGACGACGGTCGGACCGGGAACCGGAACCGCCACGGCCGGACCCGGTACTGCCACCGCAGGGCCCGGCACGGCGACCACGGTTGACGAAGGCCGATCACACGCAGCGAGCGTCAGCGAGAGCGTTGCGAGTACCGCGGAAATTGCGAGGTTCTGTTTCATGTATCTATCCTTTTGGAGTGGTGAACGAAAGAGTAATGCTTGCGCAGCGTGTATTCGCTGACGACAAGACTTTATTATTGTGCCAAAGCCAGATCAGTGAGCGTTTCATGCTCACCCAGACCGATGGGTTTGCTTGCGATGATAGACGCAGCCATCGCAAACATGCGAACCATCTTGCTGTTCGGCGCGTCCCAATATTCGGCGGTCTCCGGCACGAATTTGAGCAGCGCTAGATTAGTCGAATCGGGCCCATCTGGAAACCACGGACGTACGAAAGGTGTCCACAGCTTTTCGATGTGAGCACGTTCAGCGTGAATTTCACCCCGACCGGAGATCGATACATACGTTGCATTGCCTTCGTCACTGAAGGCAACGTTGACGACAAGCAGATGTTCTATTTTTTCGGAGCGCAGATCGGTGAAGAACCAGATCGCGCCCTTGGCATCCATCTCGATAGGCGCCATCGGGCGGCTGCCCAGCGCACCGTCGCCGTCAAGTGTGGTCATCATGACGATATCAATGCCATCAACGCGTTTGCCAAGCTCGATCAGTTCGGTGCTACTTTGCGCTTCGATTTTCATGTTCAACTCTTCTGCAGGGTGAGCCCACATGTTCTCGCGCGCGGCTGGCCTCTCCTATCAGTGGCAGTCGACACTCACTGTAAGCGGCGTCCTACGGCGGGTGCCTTGAGCGGCTTTGTATAGCCCGCCCGGTCCATGTGGTAGCAACTGCATGCGACCGCTTCAAGTCCGCGCCGGTTGACAATGGTGAGCTCACCGCGACGATATTCGATGAGACCTTCGCGTTGAAGTAGGCTGGCAGCCGTGGTGATGCCAACGCGACGAACGCCCAGCATGAAGGCAAGAAATTCGTGAGTGAGACGAAAACTGCTGGAATCAGCGCGATCCTGGCTCATCAACAGCCATCGCGCCAGACGCGGGCCGATCATATGAAAGCGCAGACAGGCAGCAGACGTGGACATTTGTGACAGCAAGATGTACAGGTAACGATTGACCCCCTTCCGTAGCGCCGCGCTTGCTGCGAGCTCTCTACGAAAGCCAGCAGCGCTGATGCGCCGCGCAGTGCCCACCCCTTGCACCAACGCATGCATGGGCGCGTTGGCTTCACCCAGTGCCATGTGCGCTCCGAGCATTCCTTCGCGCCCCACCATGCCCACTTCGACGCCGGGACTGCCGTCAACGACCGCCACCAGCGAAATGAAACCCTCAACCGGAAAATACACGTAGCGCATCGGCTTGCCGGGATCGCACAACACGTCTTTCAAAGTGAGCGGCACGTCTTCACACCCGGCGAGCAGACGGGAGCGATCATTGCGCGGAAGGCGCGCGATCAATTCGTTTTCAACAGCTGCCATCACAGCACTCCGGTAAGTAGTGAGTCCGAAGCTGCACTGAATCGCATAAACGTTCGTGCACCGGCATCGGCAAACTCTGCGGCGTTATTACTGCAGATTGGCAAAGTCTGAGCCAAGCAAAGCGCTGACACCGTCTGTTAGCGAACATATGAGCGAATTTGTTCCGCTGCCGAACATTCTGGAGCGATGGGTGCGACCCTTGGCCTACAGCAGCTTTGGCCGCGAGCGCCGATCTCTGTCAACGGCATTCGTGGGCGGCTGTCGCCGCTCTGAAATCGCTACGCGGCAATCGCAACCGGAGCCGGGTGTCGCGCTGGCACCGGGGGCGGCAGCAACCGATTACGCTCCCTGGCAACCGCTGCGTAACACTCGCAAGTGCGATGTTCCAGGCCATTGCGATCAAGCACAGAGATGTGCCCGCGCTGATAGCGAATCACGCCGTCCTGCTGCAATTTGAGCGCGGCGGCGGTCACCCCTTCGCGACGCACGCCAAGCAACGTAGCCACGCCTTCCTGCGTCATCGCCAGTTCGCTGGACGCTGACCGATCCAGCGCCATCAGTAAACGACAGGCGAGCTGCTGGTCAATGCCGTGGTGCCGATTGCAGGCGGCCTTTTGCGTGATCTGCGTGATCAACGTTTGCGTGTAGCGTAGCAACACACGCAGCACGGGCCCCGAGCGATCAATTTCAGTTTTCACCAGCCGCGTACGCAACCGATAGCCCTCGCCTGCTGTCTGCACGACGGCCTGACTGGGCATGCTGTTGCCGCCCATAATCAGGCCGATGCCGACCACACCGTCATTGCCCACGACGGCAATTTCGGAGGTGCCGCCGTCAATGGTCGTCGACAGCAGCGATATAACAGCAGTGGTCGGAAAGTACACAAACGATGTGGCACTGCTCGAATCGCACAGCACTTCGCCGACCGAAAGATTAACCCGCTCAAGGTATGGCAACCAACTCACCCATTCGCAATCCGGCAGCGCTGCCAGCAGATGGTTCTGTCGCGGATGGGACGGTACGCAGAGGTTGCGTGCGGAAAATTTCATGGCGTACTCGATGCGGTGTTCGAGACTCCATGTTCTTTTGCTGCCCTGGCTCAAGCCATCGGCGATAACCGCCAATAACTGTCGGATTGCGCCTACGATTAACGCGAGGCGGCCCTATAGTACTGAGTCAACAAAATATGACCGGTTCGGCAGGCTC
>JAYVNO010000053.1:0-6742 GCA_043758415.1 Burkholderiales bacterium | reverse complement strand
CTGGGCATTTTGAGCGGATTAAGGCGGTGGAGCTGGACGCGCCGGGGTCTGAGGCGTTGCTGCTTCCGAAGAACGATGCTTGAGCAAACGTCTGTCATCGCGGCGAAGGCGGGAATTCAGGCCCGCCGCGCTCTTGTGCGGTCGGCGTGGCTCGTGGGCAACAAGTTGCCCACCCTACTTTCGACTAAGAACTTGTCCGTAAATAAGAGCGCATGCTTGACGCAGCAATTTTTGTCTCAATCGAGGCGCGCGTTTCGCAGCAATAGCTAGCTATTGCAAGAAAACGCAACGAAGAGTGAGGCAAAAAGGGCATGTCAGGCATCGCGGTTTATTTACGGACAAGTTCTAAATGTTCTCCTGGCTAAAAACCAAGCGTCGCGAACGCGCGCTTGCAGCAAACGCGCTGCCGGACGCCGAGTGGAACGCTGCGCTTCACGAACTCCCCTTTCTCGATCACTACGACGCGGCAACCCTCGCGCGCCTGCGCGAACTGACCACGCTGTTCCTCGTTGAAAAAAGCATCGTTAGCGGCGCAATGTCGGGGGCAAACAAGCTCGAAGTCACGCCGCACATGCGTATCCTGATCGCGGTGCAGGCGTGCCTGCTAATCCTCGGTCGTGGCAGCAGCGTGATGGACGCGACCGCGGACTACGACGGATGGGAGAACGTGGTTGTCTACCCTGGCGACTTTCCGCGCACGCAAGACTTTGAAGACGAAGCTGGGGTTGTGCATCACCTCGACGAGCCGATTGCAGGCGAAAGCTGGTACGGCGGTCCGGTGCTGCTGTCGTGGCCGGCGGTTGCAGCGGGCTACAGCGAGTCCGGCATGGCGTTAGTGATCCACGAATTTGCGCACAAGATTGACATGCTGGACGGTGAAGCCGACGGCATCCCGCCGCTGGTCGGCGCGGCGCGCAGCGAATTCAAGCACGCGCTGGATTCAGCTTATGCGAACTTTTGTCAGCGCGTGGACGGCGGTGAAGATACGCCCATTGACCCGTATGGCGCTGAGTTGATCGACGAGTTTTTCGCGGTGAGTTGCGAGGTATTTTTCGCGGAGCCGGAACTACTTCTGCACGAATATCCGGCGTACTACCAGCACTTGCGTGGCTACTTTCATGTGGACCCGATTGCAGGCCGACTCACGGGCGACAATCGCATACAGCTTTTAGGTGAAAGCGCCATTTAACAAGGGCAAAACTCCAAATAATGGCAAAAGTCGATAATCGGTACAAATTGACGCTAAGCCCCTTGTGTACGCCACTGCAACGAAAAGCTGATAGTGCTGACAAACACCTGAAGGCATTCCCATCGCCCTGAAAATGCGCCAATATTCGCGCTATTGCGGGCCTATCCGCGCGCGTCGTTCACCTGTTCATTGAACTCGGCCATACTCACGGCAGCACCGACTTCGCGTGGTAGCGCGTCACGAACTGAAAATACCCCGAGAATTTTTGAGGCCGTTGTTGCGCCCATCGCCATGATCGGCAAGTGCCTGAACCCACGCTCAATCATGACCAGCACTGCGTCCGACACCAGCGTCTCCGGCGTCACGCAATACGGCTTTTTCGTCATCACGTCTGTCACCAGCGTCGTGGTCGGCGGCAGCGCTTTGGCCAGCACCCGCGTCATCAAATCGCGCTCGGTGACGATGCCAAGCAGATGCCCGGTCGTGTCGACGATCAAAACGCTGCCGCAGTTGGCACGCGTCATCACGCAGGCGGCCTCCCACACGCTCGCCTGCGGCCCGAGACTGACCACATGCTTGTGTGACATGGACTGAAAAACGGTACGTTCCGACATGATCTTGACCCCTCTAAAAGACGGTGACACTGCGGTGGCCGTTACGGATGATCCAACACCTAGCGTAACGCCTGATTTATTTTGTCGAGCGCTTTCGAGCCTGGACACAGCTGCGCAACGCCCATTGCGTTCAACGCGTGATCGCTCGTGTTGAGCGAGGTATGCAAATCGGTGGCCACTGGGTCAACATAGAGCAGGCCGGTGACGATTTCGCCACGCGCCTGGTGTGCCTGCATGTAGCTCATCGCGCCGTATCGATCCGTCGGATCGTAGTCCGGGTGCAGCTTTCGCAGGCGCAGCAATGAGCCGTCGTGCTGCTGCACTTCCACCAGTTCGCCCGGCGCATACATCGCCGTGATTTCGTTGCGCGACGAAATGAAATCGATGCGACTCACCGCCTCGTTATGTTCACGCACGTAGTCGTAGCTTTTGGTGCTTCCAGCGTGATTGTTGAAGGTCACGCAGGGGCTGATGATGTCGATAAAGGCAGCACCTCCATGCGCCATCGCGCCCTTGATCAGCGGCACCAGCTGCTCCTTGTCGCCAGAGAAACTGCGTGCGACAAAGGTCGCGCCTAGTTGCAGCGCGATGCCAACCAGATCGACCGGGCTGTCGCTATTGATCACACCCTTTTTGCTCTTCGATCCGCGATCAGCGGTGGCCGAAAACTGGCCCTTGGTGAGACCGTACACCCCGTTGTTTTCGACAATGTAGGCCATTCGCACACCGCGCCGCATGGCGTTGGCAAACTGGCCGAGGCCGATTGAGGCGGAGTCGCCGTCGCCCGATACGCCAAGATATAACAAATCGCGATTGGCGAGATTGGCACCGGTCAACGCCGACGGCATGCGCCCGTGCACGGTGTTGAAGCCATGCGACGCGCCAAGAAAATAGTCGGGCGTTTTCGAACTGCAACCGATGCCGGACAACTTGGCGACCCGATGCGGTTCGATGTCGAGTTCCCAGCAGGCCTGAATGATGGCGGCGGAAATCGAATCATGTCCGCAGCCCGCGCACAGCGTAGAGATGCGGCCTTCGTAGTCGCGCCGCGTGTAGCCAACGTTATTGGCGCTGAGCGTTGGGTGATGCAGCCTGGGTTTGGTGATGTAGGTCATGCTGCCTCCTTCTGGCGCAGCGGCACGGCAGCGGCCGGTTGCACGATATCGCGAATAGCGCGGGTGATGAAGCGCGCGGTAATCGGCGTGCCATCGTAGTGCAGCACCCTGATGAGTTGCGCCGGGTTCACCTCAAGCTCGTTGATCAGCATGGAGCGCATCTGTGCATCGCGATTTTGCTCGACCACGAATACTTTTTCGTGCGCGTTGATGAACTTATTGACCGCTTCCGGAAACGGAAATGCGCACAGCCGCAACGCATCAATGTGCACCCCGCTGGCCTCAAGCACATCCAGCGCTTCATGCATCGCGGGCGTCGTGGATCCGAAATAAATCACGCCGTACGACGATTGCTTCGGCGCATTGCGCAGCACCGGTTGCGGCACCAGATCCGCGGCCGTTTTGAATTTGCGCAGCAGACGTTCCATGTTGTAGAGGTAGTCCGGGCCGCGCTCCGAGTAGCGCGCATACGGGTCGCGCGTGGTGCCGCGCGTGAAGAAACTGCCCTTGGTGGGATGCGTGCCCGGAAGCGTTCGCCACGGAATGCCGTCGCCATCCACGTCCTTGTAACGACCGAAATCCTTGCCTGCCTCAAGCTCCTGCGCAGTCATCACCTTGCCACGATCATAGTCCCGCGCATCGTCCCAGGTGAACGGTTTGCACAAGCGCTGATTCATACCGATGTCGAGATCGCTCATCACAAAAATCGGCGCTTGTAAGCGGTCGGCCAGATCGAGCGCCGCTGCGGCATGCTCAAAGCATTCATGCGGATCCTGCGGAAACAGCAGCACGTGTTTGGTGTCGCCGTGCGATGCGTAGGCGCACGAGATCAGGTCGGATTGCTGTGTGCGCGTGGGCATGCCGGTGGACGGCCCGCCGCGTTGCACGTTGACAATCGTGATCGGTATTTCGGCGAAGTACGACAGCCCGATGAACTCCGTCATCAGCGAAATGCCTGGGCCTGAGGTCGCCGTGAACGCGCGTGCGCCGTTCCAGCCCGCACCGACCACCATGCCGATGGAGGCGAGTTCGTCTTCGGCCTGTACGATGGCGAAATTGTGTTGCCCGGTGACGGGGTCAACCCGAAATTTTTCGCAGTATTTCTGGAACGCTTCCGGCACCGACGTGGAAGGCGTAATCGGATACCACGCGGCAACGGTTGCACCGCCATAGACCATGCCCAGCCCGATGGCACTGTTGCCATCGACGAATATCTTGTCACCCACCTGATCGCTTCGCTTGACGCGAATGCCGAGGGGCGCTTTAAGATTTTGCTTTACGTAATCGCGGCCCATATGGAGCGCGCGAACGTTTGATTCCAGAAGCCGTTCCTTGCCTTTGTACTGCTCGGCGAAAAGCGTCTCGAACACGTCCGCGTCGACGTCGAGCAACACTGACAGCGCTCCCACGTAGATGATGTTCTTGAACAACTGCCGCTGCCGTGGATCGGTGTAGACCGCGTTGGTGATTTCTGTGAGCGGCACGGCAATCACATTGATATCGGCGCGAAATTTTGATGCTGCGAGCGGGCGCGTGCTGTCATAGAACAGATAACCACCGGGTTCGATTTCGGCGAGGTCTGAGTCCCATGTTTGCGGATTCATCGCCACCATCATGTCGACGCCACCGCGGCGTCCTGCGTAGCCTGCCTCGCAGACGCGCGCTTCGTACCAGGTTGGCATGCCCTGAATATTGCTCGGAAAAATGTTGCGCGGACTCACCGGCACGCCCATGCGCAGGATCGCTTTGGCAAACAACTCGTTGGCCGAGGCCGAGCCCGAGCCATTGACATTGGCAAACTTGATGACGAAATCGTTGACGGCGGCAATGGGCTTCATGCGGCCACCGCTTCGTGCATTTTTACTTGCGCACCGTTACGGCAGGCTGGGCCTGCTTTCGTTGTGTTGAGCAGAAACTTCTGCATGTCCCAAGCGCCGGTCGGGCAGCGCTCGGCGCACAGTCCGCAGTGCAGGCACACGTCTTCATCCTTCGCCATGATGCGCCCGGTTTTAAGTTCGCCCGAAACGTAGAGCGCTTGGTCGTGATGGTTTGCGGGTGCCTGCAAGCGTTGACGAAGGTCCGCCTCCTCCCCATTGACAGTGAAAGTAATGCAGTCCATCGGACAAATGTCGACGCAGGCATCGCATTCGATGCAGGCGGTGTCAGTGAACACGGTTTGCACATCGCAATTCAGACAGCGATGCGCCTCTTTGAACGCAGTGGCCACATCAAAACCCAGCTCCACCTCCACCTTGATGCTCGCCAGCGCCATCTCGGCCTTGGCCCAAGGCACCTTGAAACGCAGGTCGTTCGAGGTGTCGTTGTCGTAGCTCCACTCGTGAATGCCCATCTTCTGCGACATCAGATTGGTCATTGGATCGGGTCGCTGGTGAATGTCTTCACCGTGCAGCAGTCGGTCGATGGACACCGCAGCTTCATGCCCGTGGGCAACGGCGGTGATGATGTTCTTCGGGCCGAACGCCGCATCACCACCGAAGAACACGTTGGCCACGCTAGATTGATGCGTCTCCTTGCCGAGTGTCGGCAGGCCCCATTGGTCAAACTCGATGCCGCAATTGCGCTCGATCCACGGGAACGAGTTTTCCTGTCCCACGGCGACAAGCACGTCATCGCATTCGACCAGTACATCGGGTTCACCGGTCGGTACGAGTGATCTGCGAGCCTTGTCGTCGTACACGGCTTTGACGATTTCGAAGGTCATGCCGGTGAGCTTGCCGTTCTCATGAACGAACGCTTTTGGAACATGAAAATTGATGATCGGGATGCCTTCGTGCATGGCATCTTCTTTTTCCCACGGTGAGGCTTTCATTTCCTCGAATCCGCTGCGTACGATTACCTTCACTTCGTCGCCGCCGAGACGGCGCGACGAGCGGCAGCAATCCATCGCCGTGTTGCCACCGCCGAGCACGATCACGCGCCTTCCGATTTGGGTGATGTGGCCGAAAGAAACCGACGCCAGCCAGTCGATACCGATGTGAATATTCGCCGCAGCTTCCTTGCGTCCCGGCAACACAAGATCGCGTCCGCGCGGCGCGCCGCAGCCGACGAACACGGCGTCGTAGTTCTCGGCGAGCAGACCGTTCATCGACTCGATTCGCTGCCCGCTCTTGAACGTCACCCCGAGATCAAGGATGTAGCCCGTCTCTTCGTCGATCACCGACTCCGGCAAGCGGAAGCGTGGAATCTGGGTGCGGATGAAGCCACCGGCTTTCGCTTCGCCATCGAACACCGTCACGTCATAGCCGAGTGGAGCGAGATCGCGTGCAACAGTGAGCGACGCCGGGCCCGCGCCGATGCAGGCAACGCGCTTGCCGTTTTTCGGCGACAGCGACGGCATGCGTTTGCTTACGTCATCCTTCATGTCGGCGGCAACGCGTTTGAGCCGACAGATCGCCACCGGTTCGGGGACGGCACCGTTGTTCTCCTCCACGCGACCACGTCGGCACGCGGGCTCGCACGGTCGATCACAGGTACGGCCAAGAATGCCGGGGAAAACATTTGACGTCCAGTTGATCATGTAGGCGTCGCTGTAGCGACCCTGCGCGATCAGGCGGATGTATTCGGGGACGGGGGTGTGAGCCGGACAGGCCCACTGACAATCAACGACCTTGTGAAAATAGGTCGGATTAGAAATATCCGTACGCTGCAAGCTGCCTCCTTTTGTTACGAGGCCGCTGCGCTCACCCGACAAAAAACAAACTACGGGGCACCTCTAATAATTCATTTTTGGGGATGCAGTGTCGCAGTTGGCAACGTCGGCCCGGAGCGCAGCAACCGCAACGTACGCCCTGGTACGTGAGGAT
>JAYVNO010000052.1:0-19759 GCA_043758415.1 Burkholderiales bacterium | reverse complement strand
CAATCGCGAAGCGATCAAGTATCGATTCGACTACCCCTTCAGCCCGCGCCGAGGAGCGGAGCAACGGGCGGTCGTAGATGCGTCGTCGGCACACACTGTGCGTAGCGTCAGCGAAGCTTTCGTGTGCCGTTCGACGCATCCTGCCCGTTGCGAGCACCGCAGGATGAAGCGGGATGCAGGGGCAAGCGCTTTTGGTTACTTTTGCCGCGATTGGCAAAAATGACTGGCTCCGCGCGGCCATAGAGCGCGCTGGTGGCAAACGCGACGCGCCGTTCAGCAGACCCTTCGACAGGCTCAGGGCGAACGGGGGAGTGACGCAGCCCCCTCACCCCCGGCTTTCGCTGGGGCAGGCTCTAACCCTCTCCCGCCTGCGGGAGAGGGGACTGAACCAAATGCCGACTCTGTTTGCCACCATTCCACAAAAGCCCGAAAATGACGGCTCTTCTGCAATACCCACAAAATAATTTGAACACCACTTCGCTTGAGCTTTCGCTTGAGCCTATTGACAACGTGACCCTGGCTGCTGTGTGTGGCGCGATGGATGGCAACATTCGGCGGGTTGAATCGGCGTTTGCCGTCTCCATCAAACGACGCGTGGCCCTGTTGCGTATTGAAGGCGACGCGGCTCTTGCTCAGGCTGCAAAAAAGGTGCTGGAGCGCTTCCGCTATATCGCCGTGCAGCGCAAGCGCGATTTAAGCGATGAGGACATCGAACTTACGCTGGCGGAGTTGAAGCTGCCGACCCCTGAGGGTGGTTTCGGCAGCGTTGAGCGTGAAGCGCCGATTGCGACGATCGCACTTAAAGTCAAGCGCATCGATCTCGCCGCGCGCACCCACATGCAGGCAACTTACCTGCAAAACATTCAAAACCACGACATCACGTTCGGCATCGGCCCGGCTGGCACCGGCAAGACGTATCTCGCGGTGGCCTGCGCGGTGGATGCGTTTGAGCGTGATCTCATCAAACGCATCGTGCTGGTGCGGCCAGCGGTGGAGGCAGGCGAGCGGCTGGGATTTTTGCCGGGCGATCTGATTCAGAAGGTGGACCCGTATTTGCGGCCGCTGTACGATGCCCTGTTTGAGCTGATGGGCATGGAGAAAACGACCAAGCTCATGGAGCGCGGCTCAATTGAGGTGGCACCGCTCGCATTCATGCGCGGGCGCACGTTGAACGGCGCGTTCATCATCTTGGACGAAGCGCAAAACACCACGCCCGAGCAGATGAAAATGTTTTTGACGCGCATCGGTTTTGGCACCAAAACCGTGGTTACGGGTGATCCGACGCAGAACGATTTGCACAAGAATCAGAAGAGTGGTCTGCACGACGCGCAGCATGTGTTGCACGGCGTGCCGGGCATTGCGTTCACGCGGTTTACGGCGGTGGACGTGGTGCGTCATCCGCTGGTGCAGAAAATCGTGCAGGCGTACGAGCGGCAAAGTACGGTGGACAATTCGTGACCCTGTCGTTGGTGGTGCAGTTCGCGTCAAAGGCGAAACATGTGCCGGATCGCGCGCAAGTGCGGCGTTGGGCGTTGGCAGTGCACGAGAAAGATTCACAGGCCGTGGTGACGATTCGTTACGTGGATGAGAAGGAAGGCCGCGCGCTCAATCTTGCGTATCGGCAGAAGGATTACGCGACCAATGTTCTGACGTTTGTGCATGATGAGCCGCACGACATAGGGTGCGCTGCGCGCACCAAACCGTCGACAACGCGTCCTCCACGCAACAGCAATGTGATGGTGCGCAGAGCGCACCCTATGAAAAACTACGTCGCCGATATCGTTATCTGCGCCCCCGTCATCGCCCGCGAAGCGCGCGAGCAGAAGAAGCCCATTACAACGCATCACGGCCACATGGTGATTCATGGCATGCTGCATGCTCAGGGCTTTGATCATGAGGTTGAAGTCGACGCAGCCGCGATGGAAGCCACCGAGATTGCGCTGCTCAAGCGTTTTCGTATAAAAAACCCCTATGAGATCGAGTAGTTTGCGCATACAACTTTTTGCTGAAACGCCCGTTGATATTGGGGATAAGCGTGGAATTTAGCGTTTATCGACTAATGCTTAAATTGTCGGATAGCCCCAGCGAAATAAGCGTTTCCGCAAAAAGCTGCTGTCATAAATCCGAGTCATGAGCGAGTCTGAACCGCGCCCGAAACCGTCGCTGTTTGAGCGCCTTTCAACGATGCTCTCCGGCGCGCCGGAGGATCGCGACGACCTGCTCGAAATGCTGCGTGATGCGCATGAACGAAAGCTTCTAGACGCCGATGCGCTGTCGATTTTCGAGGGCGCGCTAGAGGTTGCCGACATGACGGTGTCCGACGTCATGGTGCCGCGCTCGCAGATGGACGTGATCGAGCTGGCCGACGGCGAGCCCGCCGAGGTCATCGCCGAAATGGTCAACACGCGGCACTCACGCTACCCCGTGATTGGCGAAAACCGCGACGAAGTCGTCGGTATTTTGCTCGCCAAAGACTTGCTCGCGTACCTGGTCAACGCCGACGCGTTTTCGCTTCAAGCGGTGCTGCGTCCGCCGGTATTTGTGCCGGAAACGAAACGCCTGAACGTGCTGCTGCGCGAGTTTCGGTCCATGCGCAATCATATGGCCATCGTCATCGACGAACACGGTTCGGTCGCGGGTCTAGTCACGCTCGAAGACGTGCTCGAACAAATCGTTGGCGAGATCATTGACGAATATGACGATGACGAAGTCGCCGACAACATCGTGGCCGAAACCGCCACCAAATGGCGCGTGAAAGCCTCCGTGGAAGTCAGCGCGTTCAACGACAAGTTTGCGACGACATTCAGTGACGATGAGTCCGATACCGTCGGCGGACTGATAACGAATCATCTCGCACGTGTCCCGCATCGGGGTGAATCAGTAGTGCTCGGTGGGTTCAAATTCACGGTGCTGCGGGCAGATGGACGCAGGGTCTGGTTGATGACGGTGGAACGCGTTACGCACGGCGCACCCGCCTGATTTCCTAACGTTCATAGCTCGCCGAATCTGATCTGATGGTACCCGCCACCAAGGAATCGGAGGCAGGTTTTCGTCTGCCGTTGCTCGCGCTTAAGCGCTTTGCCGTGCTGCTCGCCGTCGCTCTGGGTTCGGTGACGGTCACTGTCTGGCGCATCGCAGGGCGGTTTGAAATTGAGTTCACGGATTACCTGCGATGGCTGGATGGTGGGCGGCTCGAAGGTGTGGCCGGGGCGGTGGCCAATGAGCAGGCAATCTCGATCACTTGCAACGGGGTGGATGGCGCGATTTTCAGGAACGGCTAGACCCGCAAACCCCGGCGATCAATAGCGTTCCAGTTGATCGCGGTGCGCCTCCAGAGGCCCGGCGACCGCCGCCGGTTGAAGGAGGACCGCCGCCGCGATTGCCGTTCGATGATCGACCATCACGTGACACGCCCGACGATGACAGACTTCCGCGACAACAGCGCGATAACCCAGCGAACGGTGACGCCCGTCAGAACACGCGGGCGGCACCAGCAAGGCGCGACGCGACCGATTTGCTTCGCCGCACCAGCCTCCTGAGCGTCAACGGCGAAGTGATCGCAGGCCGGGTGCGAGAGCGGGGCATGACGCGGCTCAAGCGTGATGTCGTTGTCGGCGGACGCATGGTTGCCGTCGTGGCTGTCGAGCTGTTGCCGCGTCCCGCTGAAGCAGCAGACTTGCAGTTATTGAAAACGCTTCGCTTCGATATTTTGACCAGCGCGCGCGCCGGCGGCGCAGATGACTTGGCGCGACTGGGCTCGGACCTGAACCGTATGGCGGTCGCGCTGGAGACTCAGGAGGGCATGCGCCGCCGCTGGCTCGCCAACGTGGCGCACGAGTTGCGTACGCCACTGACTGTAGGGCACCACTAGTAATTCATTTTTGGGGATGCAGTGTTAAGAGCCCGGAGCGCAGCAACCGGAGCGTACGCGCAGGTCACGTGAGGATTGCGAGCACCGCGCGACGACACAATGCGCCCACAAGTGAATTAATAGAGGTGCCCTGTATTGCGCGGCGAGGTTGAGGCTTTGCGAGACGGTGTTCGCGTGGTCACTCCGCAAGCCTTGCAATCGCTCGCCGATGAAGTGGTGCACCTGGGGCGAATTACGGACGACTTGCATCTGCTCGCGATGGATGATCTCGATGCGTTGGCTGTTACGTTTGCTGACGTTGACGTGGCGGCATCAGCGGCGCGCGCGGTGGAGCGCTGAGCGGCGGCTAGTCACGCTTGGTTGCAGCTCACCGTGCTGGCGTCTGCACCGGCTTGGGCAATGGCCGACGCGGGCCGGCTGCAACAGGCGCTGGACAACCTGATCGCGAACAGCGTGCGCTACACCGACAGCCCCGGCAGCATTGCCGCTCAGATGTCGGCGACCGCAGCGAGCGCCATGTTGTCGGTGGATGATTCGACACCCGGTGTGCCGCAGGCAAAGCTCACGCAATTGTTTGAACCGCTGTACCGCGTTGACCCGGAGCGCAGCCGCGAAAAGGGCGGTAGCGGATTGGGATTAGCCGTCTGTCGCGCCATCGTTCGCGCGCTGCGTGGTGAGATCACAGCTACGCCTTCATCCTTAGGTGGATTGCGCATTGTGGTGTCGCTTCCGCGCGTTGCGAGCGGGGCGAGGCAATGATTAGCGCGCGCATCCTGGTGGTGGAGGACGACGCAAAAATCGCGGCGATCCTCGTCGATTATTTGCAGCAGGCCGGGTTCACCGCAGAAATCGAGCGCGATGGCCTGCGAGCGGTTGCGCGCGTGCGCGAAAGAGCGCCGGATTGCATGCTGCTCGACCTGAATCTGCCGGGGATCGAAGGCATGGAGGTATGCAAACAGATTCGTGAATTCTCGGTCGTTCCGATTGCGATGATTACAGCGCGCGTCGACGAGATTGATCGTTTGCTAGGCCTTGAACTGGGTGCGGACGATTACATCTGCAAACCGTTTAGGGCACCTCTAATAATTCATTTGTGCGGCGCATTGTGTCGTCGCGCGGTGCTCGCAATCCCAATGTGACCTGCGCGTACGTTGCGGTTGCTGCGCTCCGTGCTCCTAACACTGCATCCCCAAAAATGAATTATTAGAGGTGTTGTTTAGTCCGCGCGAAGTGGTGGCGCGTGTGAAGGCGTTGTTGCGGCGTGTGCAGCCAGTCGCAGCGACTCCCACCGTTGCAGCCCTCGGTTTGAAGCTTGATACAGAACGCCTCCAAGTCCGAATTGATGGCGTATCGCTCGCGCTCACGACGGTTGAATTTCGCCTGCTTGAAATGCTTTACAAAGCCAAGGGCCGCGTGCTTTCACGCGATCAGTTGATCGAGTCCGTGCATGCCGACTATCGAAATGTCGGTGATCGCAGCATTGATTCGCACATCCGAAACGTCCGCCGAAAATTAGACACGTCTGCGGACAATAGCGGTCATGACTGGGTACGCTCGTTGTACGGTGTTGGCTACGCGTTCAACCCGCGCGATTAGCGTCGCGCTTTAATCGCCTGCGGGGTAACAGTACCGATCAGCACGCCTGCACATTTCATGCACTATTGCTAATTAGCATCAGTACCAGCGTAGCATTCGCACGCCAAGTCTCGCCATGGTTCAGCAGTGGGCACGGGCGCATCATTTATCTGTGAGATCTCATGAAAAAAGCGTACTTCGCATTGATCGGCTTCCTGTTGCTGACGATGACCATGCCACTATGCGCGCAGACGCTGACTGTCGTCGAATATCGCAATGCGGCGCTCGATGCTTACTTCATCACCGGGCACAGCACTGAGCAGGCGCTCCTCGATGCAAACACTTCGTTCACCCGCACTGGGATGAGCTTTACCGCAACGGCGCTTACGGCTGCCAGCAGCACGCAAGGCACGCAAGGCAAAGTGTGTCGTTTCTACGTGAGCAATGCGTCACCGTACGTCAGTTCGCATTTCTACGGTACACAAAGCACGGTCAGTCAAACTTACGACTGCGTGGCGCTGGTCGACAATCTTCCGAGTGGCTTTACCTATGAAGGTTACGACTTCGTCGCACTCTTGCCCAGCAATGGCGTCTGCCCGAGCGGCACGAACGCCGTGTATCGCAGCTTTCGCGCGCTCACCACGCCCAACAACGGCAAAACATCCAACCATCGCTACACCGTTAGCACCGCGAGCTATGCAGCCGCCCTGTCTGCGGGCTACGTTGGCGAGGGAGCGCAGCTTTGCGTGAGCGCCGTTACCGACGCAGTCACAAGCAGCAGCGGCACGTTCGCGCTCACCAGCACGGCAGCGATTGCCGGTGGTTCGCTACCCGCCGCGTTCACCTGCGACGGCGCAAAGATCACGATGCCGCTGAGCTGGTCAAACGCGCCGGTGGGCACTGCGAGCTTCGCCGTTCTCATGACAACGCTTCCCGGTGACGGCAGCACCAAGTGGAACTGGGTACTCTACAACCTCCCCGCCACCTCGACGGGCCTGGTCATCAACACAACGGGCGTTGGCACGCTGGGCGCAGCCGACGACGGCGCGGGCAACGCCTACGCGCCACCCTGCTCGCAAGGGCCGGGCGCGAAGACTTACACCTTCACTGTTTACGCGTTGCCCACGCCGCTCAGTTTTTCGCTCGCAGCGAGTCAGATTTCAGGCACCGTAGTCACCAACGCGATCAAATCGATCACACTCGGGTCAGCACTACTCAATACGACTTACACCCGTCAATCCAGTACGCCAAGCACCACGGCGGCGATCAACTGCGCGCTGATCCAAGCGTCCGTTGCACCGTATGCGGTCAGTGCGAGCGTTGATTGCAGCGCCAGCGACTACGGCAAGATTGCCTCGCAAGGGATGGCCAGCCACGTCATGATGGATGGCATCACCGCGACCAATCTGCAAGTGCCGATCGCGCAAGCTTTCACCGGCGATAACGCCTGGAAAATCCCGCTCACGCCCGCCATCGCTGCGACCACCACGGCGGTCGCAGACGGCCCGATTGGCATGGCCGTCAACGGCGTACCGATTTTTAATCCGTGCAAACAAGGCGGTTGCCAAAACGGCGACACCAAAGCATTGGGCGAATTGGATATTTGCAATGGTCATGCGGGCCGCGCCGACGACTATCACTATCACGCCGCACCGGTGTGCATGATGGCGAACGCCGCTGCCAGCTATTGGGACACGCATCCCGTTGGTTGGGCGCTCGATGGCTTCGCAATTTTTGGCTACAACAACGCCGACGGCAGCGCGGCCAGTCGCGACGCGATTTGCGGTGGCAATACCTCGACCGTTCCAAACGCGCCCGCTGGCTACAGCTATCACGTCACTGGCGCATCGCCCTACGTCATGTCCTGCCTGCGCGGCACGCCAAGCCCTGATCTGGCGGGGCAGGGCGCGAAGTACAAGCCATTTCGCCAGCCACCCGTAACACCATTTCCAGTGACGAACATGACGTTAACCACCGACGCCAGTGACGGCTACCAAGTGCTCAAATTCACTTCGGCGCGGGGCTTCACCACAACTGAAACCGGTACCGATAGTTATGCCAATACAGCGGGCAACTATCGCATTCGCTACAAGGCAGTGACGGGCACTGCGCTGACTGCTCTATTGGCGCTCAGTCAAAACGCTGGCAAGAGCGCCTGCTGGACGTTCCAGTTCACCACTGACAGCGGCACGACCACCCAGCCAACCACTTCCTACTGCCGTTGACGATGAAGCTCCGCAATCAAATCATGAAAGTAGCGGTGACCGGTTTTCTGGCATATGCGTTGGGCAACGCGGGTGCTCATGAAATGACCGAAAGTCGCGCAACGTTGGTGCTGCGCGATGCAACGCATGTATCGATGACGCTCTTCATTGACTATCCCGAAACGCTGCATCGCTCGCTTTCGCCCAAGCAAAATTTTCAGGAATTTGTATTGACCTTTTCCGCGATGACTCCGGAAGTTTTTAGCGCCGCAGTAGTCAAGGCGCAGGCTCAGCTTCAGGCGCAAATTCAGGTGCTGAATGCAGCGGGAAAGCCCGCCTTAGGCGATCAATGGCGCTGGCCCGAGCCCAGTCGTGTTCAGGCGCTGTTGCGAGAGCATGCGATGCAGATGCTGGTATCCGCTGGCGAGCATGCGCATGATGCTCCGCTTGAAATACGCGCTGAATTCAGCATGCCCAAGCCGGATATGTCAGCGGGGCCTTCGTCGTCGGTGCGGGTGACGTTTCCAGCGGCGTTCCGCCGCGTTTTAGTGGTGTCATATCGACCGAATCAGGTCTGGGTGAATGCGGGTGGTGCGGAAGGCGCGTCACCAGAAATCAAGTTTTAGCGACGCGTTTTCCTCTACAGCCGTTCATATTTTCTCGATACTTGCTGCACTAACGCTCGCTATCGTTTGCACTCCCGTTCCATCAGGAGTGTCACATGTCCCAGCAAGTAACTGTCCCAGCCGCCAGCTTCCGCCGAAAAGCTCTGACCACCGCACTGGCGCTCGCGTCAGTGGTTGCTGCGGGCGTCACATTCCTGCTCTCGGCCTCGGTCCCCTCACAGGTACCACCTCCGCTGCTGCGCGCGGGCGACCCGCTGCCCGGTCTCACCGCGCCACAGTTGCAGGCGTTCTTCGACGGACTTGACGAATTCACCAACTCGGAAACGCCCGAGGGTGGGCTCGAGCCCCTGTTCAATCGGACATCCTGTGTGGCGTGCCACAGTGCCGCTGGGCCGGGCGGATCAAGTGCGGTTACTGTCACCCGCTTCGACCGCATGTTGCCGGACGGTCGCTTCGATCCGCTTGACCGCTTGGGCGGTTCGCTACTGCAAAAATTTGCCATCGCGCCGGAGTTGCAAGAGATCGTGCCGCCGGGAGCTAACGTTGTAGCCCAGCGCGTCGCCACACCGTTGTTTGGGCTCGGCCTGATCGAAGTAATTCCCGATGCCGCGTTGCTCGATGTCGCTGCTCGTAATAACAAACCGGACGGAGTACGTGGCCGCGCCGCAATGATTGTTGACGTTGAGACGGGCAACAAGCGTGTTGGCCGTCTCGGCTGGAAGGCCCAGCATGCGAGCGTTCTCGCATTTGCTGCCGACGCGTACAACAACGAAATGGGTGTCACCAACCGCTTCTTTCCCATCGAAAATGCCCCCAATGGCAAAAGAGAGTTATTGGCCCACTTTAATATCGGCACTGAGGTTGAGGACGTGATTGACCCTGCGACAGGTTTGGCCGACGTCGACAAAGCCGCGAATTTCATGCGCTACCTCTCGCCCCTGTCGCGCCCCGCGATGAACGCCAGCGCGCGAGCGGGCGAAGCGGTGTTTGAGCAAACCGGCTGCCGCACTTGCCACACGCCGGTACTGCACACTGGGCGTAACGCTGTGGCGGCACTAGATCGCAAGCCCGCCCCGCTGTACTCGGACTTGCTGTTGCACGACATGGGGGCGCTCGCCGACGGTATCGCGCAAGAAGCCGCAAGCCCCCGCGAAATGAAGACCGCACCGCTCTGGGGCCTGCGTACACAGACTAATGGGCACCTCTAAAAATTCATTTTTTGGGGATGCGGTGTTAGGCGCGTGACGCGCAGCAACCGGCATGTACGCGCAGGTCACATGAGGATTGCGAGCACCGCGCGACAACACAATGCGCCTCAAAAATAAATTATTAGAGATGCCCTTTAGTGACGCGGCGGCGCGCTATTGCTCGCGTCGAATGAGGCGAATTCTTGGCGTATGCGGGAATGTGGAAAATGCAGTGTATGCATTTCCAATCAATCTCTCCACTGCTCGCCGCCCTCTTCGGGGCACTCACCGGATGGCTTGGCTTCGCGCCTGTGGGCTGGTGGTGGTTTCCGTTCATCGGACTGGCGGTATTCGCTGCGTTAGTGAGTCGCGCGCCCACTGTCAAACGCGGCGCGTTGATTGGCTTCATCTTCGGCCTCGCGTACTTTATGGCCGGTGTCGCCTGGGTTCGGGTGAGCATGAACGAATTCGGTGGCATGCCGCTGCCGCTCGCATGGTTCTCGGCGTTTTTGTTCTGCGCATTCCTCGCCTTGTACCCGATGCTCGCAGGCGCATTCACCGCATGGGCAAAGCCGAAAAATCCTTGGTTCTTTGCGTTTGTGTTGGCATCGGCTTGGACGTTTGCCGAGTATTTGCGGGCGCATTTGTTTACAGGTTTTGAGTGGTTGAGTGTGGGGGCGTCGCAGACACACATCGCATCGGCTAAGGGCATAGCGCCAATCTTCGGTGTGTTTGGCGCTTCTTTCGACGTGCTATTGATTGCAGCGTTACTGCCGACGATCATGTTTCGGCTTTGGAATTCGCGGATGTTTCGCAATGCTTCGGCACTCGGGCGGATCATCGAATTTCCGGAGCGGGTGCAATTGGTCTTTTGGGGTCTGTTCTTTTTGATTATCGCGAACGCTCTCCTGAGCGATGTTGACTACAGTCAACACAACGGACGAGAAGTCCGCGTCTCCGTCCTCCAAGGCAACGTAGCCCAATCGATGAAGTGGGAGCCTGAGGCATTCGCAAAGACAATGCAGCTTTACGAGAAACTAATCAGCCAAGCCAAAGGCGAACTCATCATCCTGCCTGAGACCGCGCTGCCTGCGTCGCTGTCGCGCATTCCGCCGGAATACATCGAACGCCTGCGCGGCATTGCCAACAGCAAAAACGCCAACCTGATCATCGGCGTGCCAGTGCAGGAAAACGGCAAGTTCTACAACGCTGCGGTCTCGCTCGGCGTGGAAGATTCGCAGCAATACCGAAAAGTGCATCTGGTGCCGTTCGGCGAATACATGCCGTTGCGCGGCCTGTTGGCGTGGTTCTATGCGAATCTCACCATCCCGATGAGTGATTTTGCGAGCGGCGATGCGTTGCAACCGAACATCAAAGTCAACGGTCAATCGCTCGGCATTTCCATCTGCTACGAAGACGCGTTCGCCCGCGACGTTCACCGCACGCTGCCCGATGCGACGCTTCTCGTGAACATCAGCAACGACGCGTGGTTCGGCCAGAGCGCGGCGGCCGAGCAGCATTTGCAGCTCTCACAAATACGCGCCATCGAGTTCGCCCGCCCAATGCTGCGCGCCAACAACACGGGCATCACCGCAGTGATCGACGAAAAAGGTCGCGTCACGCAGCGCCTCACGCCGTTCACCGAAGGCATCCTCGAAACCACGATTCAGGGCCGCAAAGGTTCTACGCCGTATTCAGCGTGGGGTGACCTGCCGATTCTGCTGATTTGCCTTGCGGGATTGGGTGTCGGCGCGGCGCAGCGATTGCGATGCGGCGGCAGAAACGCCATTGCGCAATAAAATATGGGACAACCCCTGTCACCGGTTACCGTTCGGGCTGAGCCCGTTGACGCCTTTGTAAATTTATCGAGCCCTTCGATGCAGGGCGAACGGCTGAGCGCACTCTCCTCAACTCAATGATCACCTTCCAAGAAGCCATCCTCCGCCTGCAAAACTACTGGAACCAGCAAGGCTGCGCCATCATTCAGCCTTACGACATGGAGGTCGGTGCCGGTACTTCACACACCGCAACGTTTCTGCGCGCGCTCGGCCCGGAGCCTTGGCGCGCTGCGTATGTGCAGCCGTCGCGTCGCCCGAAGGATGGTCGCTACGGAGAAAACCCGAATCGGTTGCAGCATTATTACCAGTATCAGGTGGTGCTGAAGCCGTCGCCGCTGAATATTTTGGAGCTGTATCTCGGTTCGCTCACCGCGCTCGGCTTTGACTTGCAGGAGAACGATGTTCGCTTCGTCGAAGACGACTGGGAGAACCCGACGCTGGGGGCGTGGGGCCTCGGCTGGGAAGTGTGGATGAACGGCATGGAAGTTACCCAGTTCACCTACTTTCAGCAGGTGGGTGGGCTGCCGTGCAAGCCGATCACGGGCGAAATTACATTCGGGCTTGAGCGGCTGATCATGTATTTGCAGGGCGTAGACAATGTTTACGATCTGGTGTGGACGCAGTGGGAAGCAGCTGGAGAGACGCGAACGTTGTATTACCGCGATGTGTTCCATCAAAACGAAGTCGAACAATCGACCTACAACTTTGAGTACAGCAATGCTGAAGTGCTGTTCCGCCACTTTAGCGACTACGAAGCGCAGGCCAAACTGCTGATGGAAAAGCAGCTGGCGTTGCCTGCCTATGAGCAAGTGTTGAAGGCGGCGCATACGTTCAATCTGCTTGATGCACGCGGTGCGATCTCGGTGACGGAACGTGCGGCTTACATGGGGCGGATTCGCAATCTGGCGCGGAGTGTGGCTGAAAGCTATGTGGCGAGTCGGGAGCGATTGGGCTTTCCTATGTTGCCGAAATCTGCTGCGAGTCACGCTGAGGTGGCGGCATGAACGCAGTGATTTTCAAGCCACTTCTGATTGAGCTTTTTACGGAAGAACTGCCGCCGAAAGCGCTTAAGAAACTGGGCGAGGCATTTGCCGCTGGCGTTGAGGCTAGTTTGCGTAGTGATGGTTTGTTGGTGGAAGGTGCTTCGGCTGTTTCTTTCGCAACCCCGCGCCGGTTGGGTGTTCGTGTCGATGCGGTGTTGACGCAAGCGCCTGCGAAGGCCGTCAAGGAAAAGTTGATGCCTTTGGCTGTGGCCAAGGATGCGACCGGAAATGCTTCGGTTGCACTGGCGAAGAAACTTGGCGCGCTGGGTCACGCTGCGCTTGCCACTAGCCCCCTCACCCTAACCGTCTCCCGCGAGGGGAGAGGAGACAATGCGGCGAGTTCCGTGTTGATGGTGGAGAGCGATGGCAAAGCTGAGTATGTTTACTTAGTAGGTTCCGCATCTGGCAAAACGATTGCTACCGGCGCACAAACTGCGATTGACGCCGCCCTCGGCAAGCTACCTATTCCGAAGGTCATGACGTATCAGCTTGCGGACGGCAAAACCGACGTGAGCTTTGTTCGTCCGGCGCACGGGCTGGTTGTTTTGCATGGCGATGACGTCATCGCGGCGACCACACTCGGACTGGAATCGGGCCGCATCACGAACGGTCATCGTTTTCAGGGCGCTAACAATATTGAACTTGATACGGCAAGTCGTTACGAAGAGCTGTTGCGTCAATATGGCAAGGTTGAACCGGTGTTTGCGACGCGTCGCGACATGATCTTGTCTGCGCTTGAAGCGAAGGCTGCTGCCCTTGGTGCAACCTTGGGTGCTTCAGCCAGCTACATCGATCTGCTCGATGAAGTCACTTCCCTGGTCGAATGGCCCGCAGTTTATGTGTGCAAGTTCGAAGCGGAATTCCTCGCGGTGCCGCAGGAATGTCTGATTCTTACAATGAGGACGAATCAAAAATACTTTCCGTTGTTCGACAGCGCAGGTAGGCTCAAGAACCAGTTTCTGATCGTTTCCAACATGGAGTTGGACAATCCGAAAAAGATCATCGAAGGCAACGAGCGCGTGGTGCGCCCGCGTTTAGCGGATGCACGATTCTTTTTCGAGACCGACAAAAAGACCCGACTCGACGCACGCATCGCCGAACTGGCCAAGGTTGTCTATCACAACAAACTCGGCACGCTGGGTGAGCGCGTTTCGCGCATGAGCAAACTTGCGGGCGAAATCGCGGTGCTGATTGGCGTAAACAAAGCCCGCTCCGAACGCGGTGCACTGCTCTCCAAAGCCGATTTAGTCACACAGATGGTTGGGGAATTCCCTGAGTTGCAGGGCACGATGGGGCGCTATTACGCGGTGCATGATGGCGAGCCTGCTGATGTCGCCGCAGCCTGCGCTGAACACTATCAACCGCGATTTGCGGGTGGCGTACTGCCGTCGTCGGGCGTGCCGACGGCGGTTGCTTTGGCTGACAAACTGGAAACGCTGGCGGGATTGTTTGCTATCGGGCAAACGCCGACGGGCGACAAGGATCCGTTCGCATTGCGTCGCCATGCGTTGGGCGTTATCCGAATTCTTGTTGAGCAAAAGTTGACGGTTTCGCTCGACGCGCTGCTTGATGCAGCCTTCAAAACTGTCAACGACTGGCTCGCGACAAAGGGCACCGTCCTGACGCAGACAATGCCCAACAGCACGATGACAAAAGAGCAGTTTTCGCTCCGAGAATTCATTTACGACCGTCTACGCGGCTACCTCAAAGACACAGGTGCTAGCACCAACGAAATTGAGTCGGTAGTCGCGGACTCGCCCACGAGTCTCGCAACCTTGCCCGCGCAACTTTCCGCAGTGCAAGCTTTCTCTGCTCTTCCCGAAGCCACAAGCCTGAACGCGGCCAACAAACGCGTCGCGAACATTTTGAGAAAAGCTGCCGAAAGCGGGGAGGCAATTGCCGCCAGCAATACCGCACAGGAACCCGCAGAGCAGACGCTCCGAGGCGCGCTTGACGCGATTACTCCTGCGGCGACCGCTTTGTTCGCGCAAGGCGATTTTGCGGGCTACCTCAAATCTTTCGCTGCACTTAAGGAGCCCGTCGATGAGTTCTTCGACAAAGTGATGGTGATGGCGGAAGACAAGGCGGTGCGTGCCAATCGTCTGGCGCTGTTACGTGACCTGCGTGACGCGATGAACAAAGTGGCCGACCTGTCGAAATTGGCGGCTTAAGGGAGGACGGATGAAACTTGTCATCCTCGACCGCGACGGTGTAATCAATATCGACAGTGATCGCTTCATCAAATCGCCCGACGAATGGCGACCGATTCCGGGTGCGCTGGAGGCTATTGCGCGTTTGAATGGTGCGGGCTTTCATGTGGCTGTGGCGACCAATCAATCGGGGATTGAGCGCGGCCTGCTGGACATGAATGCGCTCAACGCCATACACGTCAAAATGCTCAAGGCGGCGCAACACGTCGGTGCGCACATTGATGCAATTTATTACTGTCCGCATTCGAGTGACACCGATTGTCGCTGCCGCAAACCGTTGCCGGGGATGTTCATCGACATCGGGCAGCGTCTTAACGTTGCCCTCGCGGGCGTGCCTTGTATCGGTGACGGTTTGCGCGATTTGCAGGCCGCTGCGGTAGCGGGTGGCCAGCCGTTTTTAGTGCTTAGCGGCAAGGGGGCTGCCACGCTCGCAGCGGGCAATTTGCCGGAAGGCACGCAAATATTCACCGATCTAACCGCTGCCGTCGACACCATCCTCGCGGCGGCGTCACGAACGACATAACAGGCACGTAACGCATGCAAGCTCTACGCAACACGCTCTACATCCTATTGCAGCTCACGCTAACGCCGGTCTGGGCGTTCCTCATTTGCATCACGTTCTGGATGCCACCGAAGGCGAGGAACGAGCTGTGCGCAACCTACACGCGCACTTTCATCTGGTTGGCCAAGCACGTGTGCGGAATCAATTACGTGATCACCGGTTGGGAAAATTTGCCGCAAAAGCCGTACGTTGTGCTGTCCAAACATTCGTCCACGTGGGAAACGCTGGCGCTGGAAAGCTGGTTCACGCCGGGCAGTTTTGTTGCGAAAAAGGAGCTACTGTGGGTGCCTTTTTTTGGGTGGGGCTTCGCGCTCTCCTCTCCCATCAACATTGACCGCAAGGCCGGTGCCAGGGCGATGGATCAGATGATTGAGCAGGGCAAAGAGCGCTTGCAAAAGCGCGGTTTCACCATCATCGTGTTTCCGGAAGGCACGCGCATTCCGGCGGGTACCAAGGGGCGATACAAAACTGGCGGGGTGCGTATTGCGATGGGTTGCGAGGTACCGATTGTGCCGATTGCGCACAACGCGGGCTATTGTTGGCCGCGTCATCCGTGGAAGAAACATCCCGGCACCGTCACGCTGTCGATCCTGCCGCCGATTGCAACGACGGGCCGTGTGCTTGCTGAACTCAACGATGAAGTAGAGCGTGTGATTGAGGCTGAGGTCGCGCGGCTTGGCGATCCGCGCGCAGCTCGCACGAGTTAGGCATGGGATTCTGGACGGCGCTGTTTTCGCCTACGAGCGCAGGTCTCGCTACCCCGCCGGGTGCGCCGCTGGCTCGGCGCGCCCCGCGCGCAGCAAAGCAACCGGCACCTGGCGTCGCGAGCGCTGAGGCGAAACTTCGCCGTAGCTCCTCAGGCATTGACTATCGTCTGCAACGTGTACGCCGCAACTCCATCGGACTGGTGATCACGACCGAGGGCCTGCTGATTCGCGCGCCGAAGTGGACGTCGCTCTATGAAATTGACGCCGCGATTGTGGAACGTCAAGCCTGGATAGCCAAGGCGCTGGCCAAACAAAGCGCACGACGTGCGCAACTCGCCGCGTACCGTGACGGCGGTCATATTCTGTTTCGCGGCAACAAGCTCAAGGTCGAGGTGCGGCAGGGCTTGTTTGAGAGCATTGATCTCACTGCGAAACACTGCATCGCCACGACACTTGATGGTGCCTTCAACGCTGACGCGCTTGATCATGAGATCAAGCGCATTGCCAGACGGGAGCTGACGGAGATGGCGCTCGATATGGCCGCGCGCGCCGCGTTGCCACTCAAGTCCGTCACGCTGAGCAGCGCGCGTACGATGTGGGGCAGTTGCACCTCTGAAGGCCGCGTACGGCTGAATTTTCGCTTGCTACAACTCGCGCCAGAGCTGATGCGCCACGTCGTCGCACATGAGTTGGCCCACTTGGTGGAGTTCAATCACTCGAAGCGATTCTGGGCGATCGTGGAGGCGCTGGATCCGAATACCAAGACGCATAAACGTGCGATCAAGGGATACGCAGTCTTGTTGGAATTGTAAGAGCGGCTTTGCCGCGACCTCGTCAACGTAAGCGCAGGCAGGTCGCGGCAAAGCCGCTCCTACATGGATGTACGCGGTCAGTCAAACGTTACCCGAACCCCTGACTGTTCAAACAGCACACGACTTACAGCGTCGAGCAAAGCCTCGCCGCTGCGCGTATCGATCCATGTTCCGTCAGCCCCTTTGAAGTGATAGCCGCCACTCTTCGCTGCGACCCAGATTTCCTGCGTCGGCGCGTGGCGGTTGATGATGATTTTGCTCTTGCCCAGGCTGGCCTCGACGCAGGTGATTTCGAGCACGCCCTGATTGAGTTCGATGTCGTCTGCGGCGTCGGTAGTATCGATGGCGTCAACGATCTGCTCGAAGAGCGTGTCGGCAATTTCATTGAATTGGGTGGCTGAAAGCATTTGCTACTATCGGATCAACATTAGTTAGAGGCAAGTTTATGCGCTATCGCTCACTTCTTCCCGTCGCTCTAAGTCTTGCCCTGATCGCCGTCAGCATTGCAGGTTGCGGTCAAAAAGGCCCGCTGGTGCTGCCCAAATCGCAAGTCACGTCACCTACGTCCGCCCGCTAACCATCCTCGCACTCGCTACGCTCACTGTCATGCTCACGCCCCACCTTCACCGCTCATCCGCGACCGCCGAACTCGTCTACGAGAACGTTGCCCTCACCGACATCGCCCGCCAGTTTGGCACGCCGACTTACGTGTATTCGCGTGCAGCGATTGTCGACAATTTCCGTGCTTACAAAAGCGCATTCGCCGTCTCAAAACCGTTGCTTTGTTATGCCGTCAAAGCTAATTCAACGTTGAGTGTGCTGGCGCTTTTAGCGTCGGAAGGTGCCGGGTTTGATATCGTCTCAGGTGGCGAACTGCAACGGGTGATTGCTGCGGGTGGCGACGCCGGCAAGATCATCTTCTCCGGTGTGGGCAAAAAAGCTGACGAGATCGCGCTCGCGCTATCGCACAACATCCACTGCTTCAACGTCGAATCTGAAGCGGAGTTGTACCGCGTTAATGAGGTGGCGATAGCTCACGGCAAGCGCGCGCGCATCACCTTTCGCATTAATCCGGATGTCGATGCGAAGACCCATCCGTACATTTCAACCGGCCTCAAGTCGAACAAATTCGGTGTGGCGCATCTCGATGCAGTTCGCCTGTATACGCTCGCCGCAGCGATGACGGGCATCGAAGTTCACGGCATTGAATGTCACATCGGCTCGCAGATCACCGAACTCTCTCCATACATCGACGCGCTGAAGCGATTGCTGTCGCTGGTCGACGACCTGTCGGCACGCGGCATTCACTTGCGCCACCTCGATATTGGTGGCGGCAGGGCGATTGTTTATGAAGGTGAAACGCTGGTATCGATGGCTGAATTCGCGCAAGCGGTGGAGCACGAAATTGTCGGCCACCACCTAGCCTTGTTGCTTGAGCCTGGACGCTCCATCGTTGGTGATGCTGGCGTGTTGTTGACGCGCGTTGAATATCTGAAACCAGGTGAGACGAAGAACTTTGCGCTGGTCGATGCCGCGATGAACGATCTGATCCGACCGACGCTCTACGATGCCTATCATGCTGTTGCGCCGGTGTTTCAACGCGAAGGCGCGCCGACCATTTACGACATTGTCGGACCCGTGTGCGAAAGCGGAGACTGGCTTGCAAAGGAGCGCGGGCTCGTGTTGGAGCAGGGCGATCTGCTCGCAGTTTTATGCGCGGGTGCCTACGGCATGACCATGGCATCGAACTACAACACTCGCACCCGTCCTTGTGAAGTGATGGTCGATGGCGCGAGCGCGCATCTCATTCGTGAGCGTGAACGTTTTGAAGATTTGATTGCTCATGAGCGCATCATAGTTTGATTCTTTTGCGATGGGTCGTTTTGAACCCGGCGCCGAAACGGCGATTGGCAGCGCGCAAAAATGCGAACTCATATCGTGCGTCTTTATGCGGTCACGATGCATAGAAATGCGGACTCATAACGAACAAGTGTGTGCAACAAAACAACACAGCAATTCGCACGCGTAAATCGCGCGCGTGGATAGTCTTGTTTGCGAAAAAAATCAAATAGAATTTGCGTCATCAGGAGTGTTTGTTGTAAATAAGTTCTTGTGCCTTGAACTGTTTCCAGTAGCGCCTGACACTGAGGTGTGTTGTGTTGTAACTCTCTTTTTTTGCTGCGTTTATTCGTGGCAAAAGAGGCGCGGGATAGCGCAAATCATCGCCTCAAGTGATGTTGAAAACTGTGAGAGTCAACCTTAGGAGACCACTATGAGCGATATGATGTCAATGGCAGCACCTGCTGCTGCAGCCCCTGCACCGGCGAAGAAGAAACCAGCCGCCAAGAAGCCAGCCGCTAAAAAAGCAGCAGCCAAGAAGCCAGCCGTCAAGAAGGCAGCTGCAAAAAAACCAGCCGCTAAAAAAGCAGCAGCCAAGAAACCAGCCGCCAAGAAGGCAGCTGCCAAGAAGCCAGCCGCTAAAAAAGCAGCAGCCAAGAAGCCAGCAGCCAAGAAGCCAGCCGCTAAAAAAGCAGCTGCAAAAAAGCCAGCTGCCAAAAAAGCTGCTGCAAAAAAACCAGCCGCGAAAAAAGCGGCAGTTAAAAAGCCAGCTGCCAAAAAAGCAGTCGCGAAAAAACCAGCCGCGAAAAAAGCGGCAGCTAAAAAGCCAGCCGCTAAAAAAGCAGCAGCCAAGAAGAAATAATCTCTCTTTCGAGATTGTTTACTTCAAGAAAACGGCGCGGCAACGCGCCGTTTTTTATTGTTCGCTGGGTTCTGATGATGTGATCGATACGTGAGAGAAAGGCAGCATTATCGGCAGCACGTAAAAGCAAGCTGGCCCCAAAGGCTGTCGTAAAGGGCACGCTGAATACAGCTCTGACGCTAACGATTTGCGTCACCAAACCGCGCGATCCTCTCGCGATGAATCTGTTGCTTAAAAAATCGGCTGCACACACCGATGCTCAGACTGGCGACCAACGCAGGCGGGGCAACGCGCTGGAGGGGCGGCAAGGCGTGCAGGAGGCGTTGAATCGTCGTCATGTTGGCGGTGCGAGGGTGGCAATGACAGCGGCGACGGCGATTGATCTCGCAGCAGAGCAACCCGCAATAAAAAACGCGCACAAGG
>JAYVNO010000051.1:0-48045 GCA_043758415.1 Burkholderiales bacterium | reverse complement strand
CTTGTCGCGACCATCATCCTTGCAACGGTGGTCGCGACAAGTCGCTCCTACAAGGGAAAGAGGCTACGAAATCGACTCAATCCGTCGTGACTGTTCGTAGGCAATGCCAAAGTGGTTCGCAAGAAAGTCTGGCAACGCAACCTGCTCCTGACGAATGAACCCGCTATTCGGCAACTTACCCGTGCGGAACAGATCAACGGCTGCGCAAATACCGGCAGCGGTCGTGATTTGAATGGCCGATACAGCCTCATCGCTGCCGCTCGCCCGCTGCGCAAAAATCTTGCGTGCGAACACTTCCTGCACGTACGCGCCCTTGCGCATGCCGCTGACCGTGACGAACACCAAGACCACGTCCTGCATCGTCGTTGGCACCGATTTGCGCATGATGTCCTTGAGCGTTTCCTGATCGTCCGAAAGGCGCAACTCGGATAACAAAAACTGCATCAGCGCGCGATGACCGGGATAGCGCACACTTTTGTAGTCCAAGCTGCGCACTTTGCCGTCGAGCGTTTCGCACAAGGTGCCGAGACCGCCGGAGGTGTTGAACGCTTCGTACTCGACGCCATCCAGCGAGAAATGCTCCAGTCCTTCGAGCGGCAACATCGCGGTGATCTTGCCTTCATGAATTGCCTCGCACGGATGGCAATATTCGTTGATCAGGCCGTCCACACTCCAGGTCAGGTTGTACTTGAGCACATTGGTCGGGAAGGCGGGTAGCGCGCCCACGCGCATCTTGATTTCGTCGAGGCTGTCGAAGCCCTGCGCGAGATGATGTGCGACGATGCCGATGAAGCCGGGCGCCAGTCCACATTGCGGCATGAAGGCCGTTTTCGCATCTTGTGCTAGGTCCATGATGGCTTTAGTTGCAGCGACGTCTTCGGTCAAATCAAAATAGTGGCAGCCTGCGTGTTTGGCGGCCGTTGCGATCTTGACAGCGAGGTGATACGGCAGCGCGTTGGTGACCGCATCGTGGCCCTTGATCGCGCTTTCCAGTGCGTCGGCGTTGTTGGTGTCGACGACGGCAGTCTTGATGTTGAGGTGCGCCAATTTGTCTAGTGAGGCTTGTGACTGGTCGATCACCGTCAGGGTGTAGTCACCGCTGTTGACCAGCAGGTGGGCGATAGTGTGTCCGATATGTCCGGCACCTAGAAGCGCGATTTTCATGATTTTTTGTGCGACTGTTTGTCGCCGTATGTTGCATTCGTCATGAAATTCTAGGGAATGGTGATGACGATTAATAGGACTAAAAACGTCGCTACATTGCATTAAATAAGACAATATGTATGCACAAAAATACTATTTGTATTATTTTGGGAAAAATATGGCTTCCGCTCCACGTCAAGCATCAATCGAATCAACAGTGACTCGAAGCCCCGCGCTCGACGCGACGGATCGTGAACTGCTCGCGCTATTGCAAGCCAACGCGCGCGAAAGCGTGACCACGCTTGGCAAGAAACTCGGCGTCGCCCGCAGCACCGTCATCGCGCGCATGGAGCGCCTGCAAACCAGCGGTGTGATCACGGGCTACAGCGTGCGGCTCAATCAGGCGACGCTGGAGAAGAGTTTGCAAGCCTACGTTGGCCTGTCAGTTGAGCCGCGTGCAGGGCGCGAAGTGTTGAGGCGACTGGCGAAGATGCCGGAGATCAAGCTGGTGTGCAGCGTCAGCGGCGAGTTCGACTACGTCGCGTGGATTCGCGCCGACACGCCGAATGCGCTGGATCGATTGCTGGATGAGATTGGCGAGACGGAGGGGGTTAGCAAGACCACAACGTCGGTTGTGCTGGCAGAGCGAATAAATCGGGGGTAGTGCCGCCTCAGATTTTCGTAGGATGGGCAGCCTCTGCCCACGGTGGCGCGACGTTGCTGGATGGACTATTTTTTGCGCACCAAGGTGCGCACGGGGTGCCCACCCTACAAAAACGCGGCCACACCCTAAATCCGCTTCCCCGTCTCCGCATCAAACCAATGCACGCGCACCGGATCAAACGACAGCGGCAGCCGGTCACCGACGCGCACGCTAGTCGCATTGTCGAGGCGGCAAATTACACGGTAGTTTGCGAACTGCCCATACGCATAGGCGTCAGCGCCAACCCACTCAATCATCTGCACCGAAATCGAAAAACGCGCTTGCGCGTGCGGCACCACTTGCAAGTGCTCAGGCCGCACGCCCAGCGCCACGCGATCACCATTAGCAATCGTCGACGGAAATTCGCCGACATGAAACATGTCGCCCTGATCGGTCTTTAGCGACTGTCCGGCACGCGCACCCCAGAGCTGATTCATCGCGGGGGTGCCGATGAAATTCGCCACGAACAACGACGCAGGTCGTTCGTACACTTCTTTCGGCGTACCAACCTGCTCGATGATGCCGCTGTTCATCACCAACATACGATCCGACAGCGTCATCGCTTCAATCTGATCGTGCGTAACGTACAGGCTCGTCACCTTCAATTCGTTGTGTAGCTTTTGAATTTCGAGTCGCATGTCGACGCGCAATTTCGCGTCGAGATTTGACAGCGGCTCGTCGAATAAAAACACCTTCGGATCGCGCACAATCGCGCGGCCCATCGCGACCCGTTGCCGTTGTCCGCCGGAGAGTTGCTTCGGCTTGCGATCAAGCAGGTGCGACAGTTCCAAAATCTCGGCCGCTTTGCTGATGCGGGCGCTGATTTCCTCTGGAGACATTTTGCGAATCTTCAGTCCGTACGACATGTTTTCGCGCACGTTCATGTGCGGATACAGCGCGTAGTTCTGAAACACCATCGCTATGTCGCGATCCTTGGGTTCGAGGTTGTTGACGACTTTGCCGTCGATCCAGATCTCGCCGTCGGTGATCGGCTCCAGCCCCGCGACCATGCGCAGCAATGTGGATTTGCCGCAACCGGACGGGCCTACGATCACCACAAATTCACCATCGGCGATGGTGAGATCGACACCGTGGATCACGTCCACGTTGCCGTAGGATTTTTTGACTTGTTTGAATTCGACTTGTGCCATGGGCATGCACTATATCAAGGCATGGTGTCATCCGTACGTGCGCCTTCAAATTTCGGGAAAACCCGCATTTGATGCATTAGGTGAAGGGAACATTTGCGCGTTGACAAAAAAAGTGTCACAGTCGTAGCTTATGCTTCAGCGTTACAAAAAATTTCGGACAAGAGGAGACGGTATGACACTCATTCGTAAGGCGATTGCGTCAGCAATCGTAGGCGCGGCGTTGCTATCAGGCTACGTATTCGCGCAGGCAAAACCGGTAGAAATTCAGATGTGGCATGCGTTGACAGGCCTGGGCGGCGAGACGCTATCCAAGTACGGCGACGAATTCAACAAGATGCAAAGCGACTACAAGGTTGTCGTGTCCTTCAAGGGGCAGTATCCCGAGCAGCGCGCCGCCGCCGTCGCCGCGTACCGCGCTGGCAATCCGCCGCACATCATGCAGATGTTCGACGCGGGCTCGGGCGACATGATGGGCGCGAGCAAGGCCATCGTGCCGGTGTCCGAGGTGTTCAAACGCGCGGGCATGCAGTTCAACCCCGGCGACTTTATCGCCCCGGCGCGCGGCTATTACGGCCTGAAGGATGGCAGCTTGTTATCGATGCCATTCAACGTGTCAACGTCGGTGCTGTTCTACAACAAAGACGCGTTCAAAAAAGCGGGGTTGGACGCCAATAAACCACCAGCTACATGGCCAGAAGTGATCGCAGCCGCGAAAAAAATTCGCGATAGCAATGCGTCCACTTGCAGCTTCACCACGACGTGGCTGGCGTGGATTCAGCTTGAGCAATTGAGTGCGCGGCACAACGTCGGGCTCGGCACCCATTCCAATGGTCGTGCTGGCTTGAACGCGGAGTTGAACTTCAACAATCCGCTGCAAGTCAAGCAGGTGCAGACGTTGATGGATATGCAAAACGACAAAACGTTCTCGTATCGCGGTCGTTCAAACGACGCGTCTGCTGCGTTTCAGTCGGGCGAATGCGCAATGATTACGCAAAGCTCGGGGGCGTACGGCGGCTACATTCGCGACGCGAAATTCGACTGGGGCGTGGCGCCGGTCCCATACTGGCCTGACGTCAAAGGAGCGCCGTACGCGACGACCGTTGGTGGCGCATCGTTGTGGGTGTTCAATGCTCCGAACCGTAGCGTGGCCGAGTTCAAGGGCGTGGCGAAATTTCTCGACTACTTGAAGTCCACGCCAGTGATGACCGACTGGGCGAAAACCACGGGCTTTTTGCCTGCGACCAATGCTGCGTTCAAGTACCTGACGGACGAAGGCTACTACGCACAAAACCCGCGCACCGCCGTGGCTATCAGCACGCTCGCTAACGGCAAGCAGGGCGAGCACACGGGCGGCTATCGCTTCGGTCGCTGGACGGAAATTCGCGACTTCTACCATGAGGAAGTTGAGAAAGCGTTGCAGGGCAAACAGTCGGCGAAAGAGGCTGTAGACAACTCGATCAAGCGCGGCAACGTGGCGCTTCGCGCGTTTGAGAAGACCGCTTCGCAGTAACGAGCGCTTTAGCTGATCGAACCCCCTCGCCCGCAGCGCGGGCGAGGGAATATGCGTTGAGGCAAAATCGGAGCACATGGAACGCCGCGTAATCTTCCCAAACAAGCTGCTGCCTTATTTTCTGGTGGCGCCGCAGCTTGCTGTCACGCTGGTATTCTTCTTCTGGCCTGCGGGTCAGGCGATACACATGTCGGTGTTGTCGCAGGACGCATTTGGCCAATCAGTGACCTTCGTCGGACTGGACAACTTCAAGGAGGTGCTGTCCGATCCTGATTACATCAAGACGCTCTGGCGCACGCTTATTTTTTCTGGCGCGGTGGCTTTTTGCGCGCTGGCACCCGCGCTGCTGTTTGCGTTGATGGCCGAGCGCGTCGTGCGTGGTGCAACTTTCTATCGTACGGTCCTGGTGCTTCCGTATGCGATTGCCCCTGCGATTGCGGGCGTGCTGTGGCTGTTCATGTTCTCGCCGTCGATCGGCATCGTGGCCTATGCGCTCAAGAAACTCGGCGTCGACTGGAACCCGCGGCTCGACGGCAATGACGCGATGGCGCTGGTCATCATGGCCGCAGCCTGGAAGCAGATCAGCTACAACTTTTTGTTCTTTCTCGCCGGACTGCAATCGATCCCGAAGGCTTTGCTGGAAGCTGCGTCGATCGACGGCGCGGGCGAATGGCACAAGTTCCGCACTATTGTTTTTCCGCTGTTGTCACCGACCACTTTCTTCCTGTTGGTGGTTAACATTGTCTACGCGTTCTTCGACACCTTTGGCATCATCGACGCGGTCACCAGCGGTGGCCCAGCGAAGGCCACTGAAGTCCTCGTCTACAAGGTTTATTACGACGGCGTGCATGCGCTGAACCTTGGTTCGTCGTCGGCGCAGAGCGTGATTTTGATGGCCATCGTGATTGTGCTGACAGCTATTCAGTTCAAGTACGTTGAGCGCAAAGTGCATTACTAGATGAACGCACCGCTTTACAGCGCCATTGGTCGCAACAGCAATTGGTTGCCGCACGCCGTGCTCTGGCTGGGCGTGTTCATTACCGCATTTCCGCTGTACATCACGTTCGTCGCCTCAACGTTAACGCCGCGAGACATTGCGCAGGTGCCGATGCAGATGCTGCCCGGTGCGCATTGGTGGGACAACTATTCGGTGGCTTGGTCGAAGGGCTCGGCGGGCACTTATCTGTCGCCGCCGGCGTCGACGTTGATGTTTAACTCGTTGATCGTGGCGCTGGTGGTGACCTTCGGCAAAATTTCCGTGAGCCTGCTGTCGGCGTACGCCGTGGTGTTCTTCAAATTTCCCGGCCGCATGATTTTCTTCTGGATGATTTTCATCACGCTGATGCTGCCGGTGGAGGTGCGCATCCTGCCGACCTACGAGGTGGTGACCAATCTGAATCTCATCAACAGCTACGCCGGTCTCACGCTGCCGTTGATCGCCTCAGCGACAGCCACGCTCTTGTTCCGTCAGTTCTTTTTGACCATTCCCGACGAGCTGGTTGAAGCCGCCAAAATCGACGGCGCGGGGCCGATGCGCTTCTTCAAAGACATCGTGATTCCGCTGTCAAAAACCAACATCGCGGCGCTGTTTGTGATCCTGTTCATCTACGGCTGGAATCAGTATCTGTGGCCGCTTTTGATCACCACCTCGAATTCACTCGACGTGGTGGTCGTGGCCATCAAAAAGATGATTGGCGGCGGTGCCGAGCCGACCGATTGGCACATCGTGATGTCGACTACGATTCTCGCGCTGATTCCGCCGGTGCTGGTTATTATCGTGATGCAGAAGAGTTTCGTGAAGGGTTTGACCGATACCGAAAAGTGATGGTTGCATTATGCAATGGCAACAGCTTTTCTCTGAAAGCCCCATTGCATATGGGCATAGCCGCTAAAAGTGCGTATAGTCGCTATTCGGCTTATTCCACGTCTAACTCGCATGTAGCCCGACTTGCGGCCTGAAGTTGCTTAATATTTGAGCAGCGATTTGACAGTTTCGTTGCCTAGAATTAGTTATCGACTATAAAGGGGGAAAATTCTTGGATCTGGCACTTTTTTCTGGACTCTGGTGGGCGGCTCTTGGCTCCATCGTTCTCGCCAACATCGTGCTTTCGGGTGACAACGCGGTGGTCATTGCGATGGCGGCGCGCCGCTTGCCTGAATCACAGCGCAACAAAGCGATTTTTTGGGGCTCGGCGGCAGCCATTGTGATGCGCATCATTTTGACGTTGGTGGCGGTGCAGTTGATGCAGGTGCCCTACTTAAAAATCGTAGGCGCGTTTTTGCTCGTCTACATCGGCGTGCAGTTGCTGGCCGAAGGCGGCGATGAAGCTGAGGGCGAGCATAAAGATGTGACGGACGGCATGATGGCCGCCGTGCGCACCATTTTGATTGCGGACTTGGTGATGAGTCTGGACAACGTGATTGCCGTTGCTGCTGCGGCCAAAGGCGATACGCCGCTGTTGATCATTGGCCTGGCCGTAAGCATCCCGCTAATTATTTTCGGCTCCACGCTGCTGATGAAGGTGATGGATCGCTTTCCCATCATCATCACCATGGGCGCAGCCTTGCTGGGTTTTCTCGCAGGCGAAATGTTCGTCACCGATCCTGCCGACAAGGATTTTTTCGACAAGCTGACCGACGCGCATGTCTGGGCAGGCCTCGCTGGAGCCGCGACGGTGGTGGCGATCGGAACCTACGTTGCGCACAGGGCGAAAGCGAAGACCGCCCGAGCGCTATAGCGCGGCGTTGCGCGCTGATCGCGCGGTGTCGAGTTAGGTTTTTGTGCCGCGCGAGAGGGTGACACCGACCATCGCAGCATTCGTCACCGCGCCTGGTTTGCCCACAGTCACCTTGACCCAGGGCGCATGAAACTCGCTGAGCACGACGTGCGCGATGTGCTCAGCGAGGCGCTCCACCGTTTTGTAATGGAGGGTTTTCAGCGCGTCAGTCAGGCGCTTTGAAATGCTGTCGTAATTCATCAAACCCTTCGTGCTGTCGTGCTCAAAGGACTCCATGGATGCCGCGCCGATTTCCAGATCAAGCAACACGGGTCGCAGCGACACGCGCTCCCAGTCGTACACGCCGAGTGTTGTTTCGCACTTCAAACCACGAATGAAAATGATGTCCAATTTGAAAATGTTCCTGCTTGCCTCGTCTACACTGCCTTTATTTTAGAGACCACTTCCGGGGGGATGTGATGGGCACGTCTATAAATCCGTTTTTCGGGGGAATTGCCGCGTTGCGTGGTGCCATGGCGTTGCGCGCGCAACAGAATCCTCATGTACCTGTAAGTACATTCCGGTTGCTGCGCGCCACGCGCCTTGCACTTCATCCCGAAAAGCCGAATTTCTAGACGCGCCCCCATGTTCGCACTTGCTGACATCATCGCAGCCTTCATCGCGTACCTCATCGGTTCGCTGTCATTCGCCGTCATCGTGAGTCGCGCGCTCGGACTGCCCGACCCGCACAGCTACGGCAGCGGCAACCCAGGCGCAACCAACGTGTTGCGCAGCGGCAGCAAAAAAGCGGCGATCCTCACCTTGCTCGGCGACACGCTGAAGGGCGTTATCGCGGTACTGCTCGCCAAGCTTTTCGCAACGCAATTTGGCATCACGGCGGCAGGCATTGCGCTGGTTGCTATCACCGTGTTTCTTGGGCATTTGTGGCCTGTGTTCTTCGGTTTCAAAGGCGGTAAAGGCGTGGCCACTGCCGCGGGCGTGCTGTGGGCGCTGGATTGGCGCATCGGGCTGGGGCTCACGCTGATTTGGGCGCTGGTGTTTGCTGTGACGCGTGTGTCGTCGTTGGCGGCGTTGATCGGCAGTGCTTGTGCGCCACTATTGGCCTATTTCTTCATGGGCCTAAGCCCGTTTTTATGCGCAGCGCTGGTAATGGCGGCGCTGTTGCTATGGCGGCACCAAGACAACATTTCGCGGCTGGTGTCGGGTGAAGAGGGCAGCTTCACGAAGCGCTGATCTGCGACGCGGTCGCTAGCGATTAACCGGCCGCAACTCCGAAAGTGCCCACCGCGGTCGCACGTTCACCGCGTAATCTCGCGTCGCCTCCGCCAGCCGCAACGCGCCCGCATGCGCAATCATCGCGCCGTTGTCGGTGCACAGCGCTTCCGGCGGATAAAACACCTTCGAGGTCGCACGCGCAGCCCCCGCTGTCAATGCCTCACGCAAGCGTGTATTCGCGCCCACACCGCCCGCAACTACCACCTGCGAAAGCCCGGTTTGTTTCAGTGCGTTCAACGTTTTGACCACCAGACAATCGACAATCGCCGCCTGCACCGACGCCGCCAAATCGGCCCGTTGCGGATGGTCGACCGGAAGCGTCGGTTGCGGCAACGACGCAGCGCCGCGCCCAGGCAGCGCCGTGCCTGTGACCTGCCGCACGACGTTCGCCACCGCCGTCTTCAACCCGGCAAAACTAAAATTCAAATCGCCCGAATGCAGCAGCGGACGCGGAATCGCAAATGCCTTCTCGTTGCCACTTTCGGCGAGTTTCGCGAGCAATGGCCCGCCCGGATACGCCAGCCCGAGCAATTTCGCCGATTTGTCGAACGCTTCGCCCGCCGCATCATCAATCGTGTCGCCGAGCAATTCGTAGCGGCCCACGCCGTCGACCCGCATCAACTGCGTGTGCCCGCCGGAAACCAGAAGCGCGACAAATGGAAATTCCGGGGCCGAATCGGCTAGCAACGGCGACAACAGATGCCCTTCCATGTGGTGCACCGGAATCAGTGGTTTATCCCAGGCGAAGGCCAGACTCGCCGCCAATTGCGCGCCCACCAAAAGCGCGCCCGCCAAGCCAGGGCCTTGGGTGTAAGCGATTGCTTCCACGTCTTGGGCTGTACAACCGGCCTCCCGCAATACTTGATTGATCAAACGCAGGCCATATTTGATGTGGTCACGGCTCGCCAGCTCCGGCACCACGCCGCCGTACGGCGCATGCAGAGCGATCTGCGAATGCAGCGCGTCGGCTACGACTTTGCCGCTTTCGAGGTCAAACAGGGCCACGCCGGTTTCATCACAGGACGACTCCACACCCAGCACCCAGCGTCTTTTTCTTGAGGTTTCCGTCATTTCGGGTTATATTACTAGGCTACTCAGGTCAAATACGACCTTTACACGTAATAACGCACGTAACAATTTTCGGCCAAACATGATCATTAAAGTCCGCGAAAACGAGCCCTTCGAAGTTGCAATGCGTCGCTTCAAGCGCGCCATCGAAAAAACAGGTCTCCTCACCGAGCTGCGTGCTCGTGAGTCGTACGAAAAGCCAACGACTGAGCGCAAGCGCAAACACGCTGCCGCTTGCAAGCGCCATTACAAGCGCATCCGCAGCATGCAGCTGCCGCCGAAGCTGCACTAGAAAAGTATTACGTCTGAGTATCAATGCGGCTCCCTCGGGAGCCGTTTTTGTTTCTATCTCGTCACCCCAGCGAAGGCTGGGGCTCAGTGTCTTTCCGTGGCGTTGGGCAGATGACGCAAAGTCACTGGATTCCTGCCTTCGCAGGAACGACGAAAGGGAAAGCACCATGAGCCTTAAAGACACCATCACCGCCGACATGAAAACCGCCATGAAGGCAGGCGACAGCGTGCGCCTCGGCACCATCCGCATGTTGCTCGCGGCGGTCAAGCAGCGCGAAGTTGATGAGCGCATCGTGCTCACCGACGGTGACGTGGTGGCGCTGGTCGAAAAAGCGATCAAGCAGCGCCGCGAGGCGATCACCCAGTTCACCGCAGGCAACCGCCCTGATCTCGTCGCCAAGGAAGAGGCTGAAGCCGACGTGCTAGCAGCTTACCTACCAGAGCAGATGAGTGAAGCTGACGTAGCCGTAGTTATTGCCAGCGCAGTCGCAGAAGTTATGGCAAGCGGCGTAGCAGGCAACGCAGCCATCGGCAAGATCATGGCAATCGTCAAGCCAAAGCTCGCGGGCAAGGCGGATATGGGTGCGGTGTCGGCGAAGGTTAAGGCGGCGTTGGGCTGATGGTCAGTTTGCAGGAGCGGCTTGCCGCGACCTGCATTTGCGGCGTGTGGTCGCGGCAAGCCGCTCCTACAAAGGTGGCTTCGCCTCACGCAGCAAAGCAATCCGCGCAACCAACGCCTTCGCCTTCTCCACGCGTTCGGCATTGACTGGAACGGCGAGTCCGCCTTGAGGCAACGCCGCCAATTCCTTCTCAATATGGGCAATCGCCTTCAACGCTGCGATTTCGGGCGGTGTGAAGCCCGCGTGTTTGAGCGTGCGCATCAATGCGCGCACTTCGGGCGGCACCAGCAGGTCTTCGCTCAAATCGAGCGGCGCGCCTTCTCCCGGTAATTTCGAAAGTGCGCCATTTGCGGCAGCGTCGGCGGCGCGACGTTCGGCGATGATGTCGGCCCAGTTCATTGACGTATTGCAGCGATTGAATTTTTCACGCGTTGCCACTATCTTAAGCACATGATCAACCAGAGCTTCTGGAAGTGGCAGTGGGAGCGGCTGCGCGATGGCACCGTGCAGCCACCAACCGGTGACTGGGCGAGTGTCAAGCCGGACGAGGCGGTGCAGATCATGAACGACGTGGGCGCACGGCAAGTGCTCGGCATTCATTGGGGTACGTTCGTATTGACCGATGAGCCACTGGATCAGCCGCCGAAAGATCTGGCGACGGCGCTGGTGAAACACGGCGTCGGGCCATCAAAATTTCATGTGTTCAAGAACGGCGAAATGAGGCGGTTGTAGCTATCAGCTTTTTTCGCTAACGCGCATTCTCGTTGGGCTTAGCACGATAAAATACCTATTTTCGACTTTTAGTGTTTTATGGGTCTATGCCCAAGTTAAATAAGGGTTTCAGCTAAAAGCTGATAGCGTCACCCGAACGCGAATGCACGCATTTTCCGCCTACATAAGTGGCTGCAATCGCGCGATCATCGGCTAGCGTCATCAACGCGAAAAACACGTCCATCGGGTCATCACGCAAGCTCGTTCGCCGTGCGAGTAGTGGCGTCGCTGCCGGATCAAGCAATGCGAAATCGGCTTCCTTGCCCGGCGTGATCGAACCTAGTTTGTCATCCAGCGACAGCGCCTTCGCGCCGCCCAGCGTCGCCAGATACAGCGCATAGGCGGGCGACAACGACGTGCCGAGCAACTGCTGCACCTTGTACGCTTCACCCAGCGTGCGCAACATCGAATAACTGGTGCCGCCACCGACATCAGTACCCACGCTCACCACGTTGCCCGCCGCTAGCGCCTGTTTCAAATCGTACAGCCCGCTACCGATAAACAGATTTGAGGTCGGGCAAAACGCCGACGTCGCACCTGCTGCCGTCATGCGCGCACGATCCTTGTTGTCAAGATAAATGCAGTGCGCGTAAATCGATTTGTCGCGCAACAAACCGTAGTGGTCGTACACATCAAGATAGCTGCGATGCTCGGGGAACAGCGCTGCGACCCACACAATCTCCGCCTTGTTCTCCGCAACGTGCGACTGAATGTAGGCGGTCGGATGCTCACGCGACAGCGCCCGCATCGTGTCCATTTGTGCGAGCGATGACGTAGGCGCAAAGCGTGGCGTGATGGCGTACAGCGAGCGCGCGTGGCCGTGCCAGCGTTCGATCAAATTTTTGGTGTCGGCGTAGCCCGTCTCCGCCGTGTCGCGCAGGCCATCGGGTGCGTTCTGATCCATCAGACATTTGCCCGCAATCATGCGCAGGCCGCGCGCTTCGGACTCGGTGAAAAGCGCGTTGACCGACTGTGGATGCACGGTGCAAAAAACCGACGCAGTGGTCGTACCGTTCTCAAGCAAACGATCCAGAAAAAACTTCGCCATCGAATCGGCGTGCGCGCGATCTGCGAACTGCAATTCGGCAGGAAATGTGTAGCGATTCAACCAGTCAAGCAGTTGTGTGCCATAGCTCGCGATCACATCCATCTGCGGGTAATGCACATGCGTATCAATGAATCCCGGCACCAAAATCTTGCCGCAATGATCGTTGATTAGTACGTCTGCTCCAAGTGTTGAAAGCACTGCATCGGCGGGGCCAACGCGTTCGATTAATCCGTCGCGAATCACCGTGATCGCATCGGGAAAATATTCAATGGCTGACGCGTCGCCGATCTTCTCAGGTTCGAGGCCAGGGTCGCGCAAGCAGTGCAGCAGGGAGGATCGGATGGCGAAAAATGTCATGTTGAGATGATATTCGTGAACCGCTTTGGATTGCATAGCGGCACACGATGACGGACATCGCGCCGGTGAATACTCTGATTACGCTGCCCCGCTGTCAGCGCGACGTAAGTTGCACGCGCAGGGCACACTTCTTGATGCAACTAGACTCTGCCATCCTCCTACATCGTGAGCAACCCGATCAAAGCCCCACTGTCCCCGAAGCTGCAACGCTTTCGCGCCCGACTCGCTGCACTAATTGCACGCAAGCTCGGGCTGAAACCCGAACGCACGCCTGAATCTGCGCCTCCCACGCCCGCTGCGCCCACGCCCCCCGACCTGCCCGCGCCGACACCGTCACCTGCGACAGACGCGCCGCCGATCAGCGTCGAGCCCGAAGCCGTCGTCGAAGCCAAACTGCCGCCAGTCGAACGCACCGATGCGCAAACGTTCGAAGGCAGCGCTCGCAGCAGCGATGGCGCAACGTCGCCGTGGTTGCTGTTGCCGCCCGAGCGTGCCTATCGTCTCTATGTGCCGCCGCGGCTCAAAGACGGTGAGCCGTTGCCGCTGGTGGTGATGATTCACGGTTGTCGTGAGAGCGCAGAAGCGTTTGAGCGCGGCACGCGCATGAGCGCGATTGCCGACCGCGCCGGATTCGCCGTGCTGTACCCCGATCAGGCCACGTTCGCCAACATTCGTCGCTGCTGGAACTTTTTCGAGCCGAACACAGCGGCGGGCAACGGCGAGTGCGCCATCATTCTCGAAATGATCAAAGCGGCGAACCAGCACATCGCGCTCGACCGCGCCCGGGTTTACGTCGCTGGCATGTCCTCGGGCGGCGCGCTCGCGGGGTTGCTCGCGTATCACCACCCCGATGTGTTCGCCGCCGCTGCCGTGCATTCTGGCCTGCCGCCCATGATGCCGCCATCCGCCGCCGCCGCCATTTCAGCGATGGAAAAAGGCGTGCGCGTCGACCCCGAAGCGCTCGCCGACAGCTACTGGAACACGCATGAAGTACCACCACCGCCACTCATCATCGTGCACGGCGATGCCGACGAAACGGTGACCGAACGCAACGCAACAGGCCTCATGACCGTATGGGAAAAACTGCTCGAATCCGCGCCGCAAGCAACGCAGTTGGCGCGTGAAGAGCGCGAATTCGACAGCACCGAATCATCGCGCGCCTATTCACAAATCGACCTGCAACGAGAAGGCCGCATAGTCGTTCGCAGCCTGCGCATTCACGGCCTGGCGCACGCATGGAGTGGCGGTGACCCTGAGCTGCAATTCAACGACGAGAAGGGGCCGGATGCATCGGTCGCGATTTGGAAGTTTTTTGAGCGGCAGCGGCGGTAGCCCACCCCTGTCGTCATTCTCGCGAAAGCGGGAATCCAGTGCGTAATCCGCGCGAAGCGCAAGCTCTTCTACCGCCCGTGCAATCAGGCTGCGGTATTCACAACGCCTTTTGCATCACCACCATCGGAAACGCATTGCCCGATGGATAAGTCACCTCCGCGCGCAACACCTCATCAAATCCAAGCCGGACGTAATGCGAGGGAATCACCTCGGCATGGTTCGCATCATTCACGCAATGCAACCAGACCGAATCGCCGCCTCGCTCGCGCACGAGATCGCACACCGCAGCCACGGCCTGCTCACCAACACCACGCCCAGCAAATCCCCGATCAATCACCAGCGTATGCATCCACCAACGCGGCACAGTGTTGAGTTCATCGCCGTAATAACCCAGCGTCTCAAACGGCACAAACACGCAACCCACCAGCCCGCCGTCCACATGAATTGCAAAGGCCTCACCAGCGGTCTGCCGCTTGGCAAAGGTAGCTTCGTGAAGACGCAACAGCCACTGGCGCACGCCCTTCTTCGTTAACCAATCGAAGGAGCGGTTGTAGATGGCGTGGGCGGCAGCGACGTCCGATTCTAAAAGAAGAGAAATCGCAAAACTATAGGGTGCGCTCTGCGCACCATCACTCGCCAAATTGTCCATCGTGGCCTTCTGCCGTACATGCCCAATTCAAATCGTAACGCTCTTCACGCACCCATCGATGAAAAGACGAATGCGGCCAATCTTTCACTGATGCAACCAATCCATGTTTCACGGGGTTGAAATGAATGTAATCGACGTGCCGCTCGTAGTCGCGATCATCCACGATGGCATGCGCCCAGAAACGGCGTTGCCACAACGAGCCCTCGTTTCGCATGCGGCGAGATGACGAAAGGATCGAGACCTGCGTAGTTGCCTTGGTAACCGCAGACTTGCATAACGACCAACGTCGCGCGTAGTTCACATCAACAAGCGGCAATCTCCAAATCGCGTGCAAATGATCGGGCATCAAAACCATCGCATCAATATCGAAGGGGTAGCGCGCGCGAACAAATTCGAGCGCATCGCGAAGAGCGTCGCGCAATGCGGGTTCACAAAGAACCGGCTGCCGCCGATGCGTCACAACGGTGAAGAACCACAACGCATGCGATCCCGTGATTCGACGATATTCCGACATCTACAAAGTATAGGGTGCGCTCTGCGCACCAAGCCGTTAAAGGCAAATCGAGCCCGTATGCAGAGTGATGGTGCGCAGAGCGCACCCTATGTCAAACCAACACTCGCTCAATCCCACCATTATTCGCCCGCGCCACATACTCAGGCATCCACTTCTCACCGAGCAAATGTTTAGCGATTTCGACGACGATGTAATCCGCCTTGGTCTCGCTGTCATCATCAAAGCGTGACAAGCCCTGCAAGCACGATGGACACGACGTCAAAATCTTCACGTCACCTGCAAATTTCTCATCAACGCCTGACGCAGACTTGACCGGGATTGCGCGCAGCTGGTCTGCGCCCTTACGCATTTCTGCTTCTTTGCGGAAACGTACTTGCGTTGAGATGTCGGGGCGAGTGACTGCTAGCGTGCCGCTCTCGCCGCAACAGCGATCATTGAGCTCGATCTGTTGGCCCATCAACTCGTTGACCACTTTCATCGGCTGATAGGTCTTCATCGGTGAATGACAGGGGTCGTGATACATGTATCGGGTGCCGGTGATGTTCGCGAGCCTGATGCCTTTTTCCATCAGATATTCGTGAATATCCAGCAGCCTTGAACCGGGGAAAATCTTCTCGAATTCGTACTTTTCAAGCTGATCCATGCACGTACCGCAGGACACGATCACGGTTTTGATATCAAGGTAATTCAGCGTGTTGGCCATGCGGTGAAACAGCACGCGGTTATCGGTGATGATCTCCTGGCCTTTGTCGTGATTGCCGCTGGCTGTTTGCGGATAACCGCAGCATAGATAGCCGGGCGGCAACACCGTTTGCGCGCCGACGTGCCAGAGCATCGCCTGCGTGGCGAGCCCCACCTGTGAGAACAGCCGCTCCGAGCCGCAACCGGGGAAATAAAACACGGCTTCCTGCTCGTCTGAATTCATCTTCGGATTGCGGATGATCGGCACCACTTTGTCGTCTTCAATATCGAGCAGTTTGCGTGCGGTTTGCTTGGGCAAGCCACCGGGCATCGGCTTGTTGATGAAGTGAATCACCTGCGCCTTGATCGCGGGCGCGCCGCCGGTGGTCCCCAACACAGAAGCGGGCGGTCGCTTGGTCTGCGAACCGATCAGTCCAAAACGCTTGGCAAGTTTGTGTGCGAACCGTTGCGAAGCGTAGCCGAGATTGACGACAGTGCGCTTCAACAGGTTCACCGTCGCCGGGTCACGCGCATTGAGCAGCACCATCGCAATGGCAGTACCGGGATTGAATTTCTTTTTGCCCTCTTTACGCAGCAAATTGCGCATCGCCATCGACACGTTGCCGAAGTCGATGTCCACTGGGCATGGGTTCACACACTTGTGACACACCGTGCAGTGATCGGCGACGTCCGCTAATTCATCCCAATGCCTGAGCGAAATGCCACGTCGCGTTTGCTCTTCATAGAGGAAGGCTTCGACCAGCAAACCGGTCGCGAGAATTTTGTTGCGCGGCGAATAGAGCAGGTTCGCACGCGGCACGTGCGTCGCGCACACAGGCTTACATTTGCCGCAACGCAGACAGTCTTTGACTGAATCGGCAATCGCGCCGATATCGCTGGCTTCAAGAATCAGCGACTCGCTGCCGAGCAGTCCGAACGACGGCGTGTAGGCGTAACGCAAATCGCTGCCAGGCATCAGTTTGCCTTTGTTGAAGCGGCCTTCCGGATCAATCTTCTGCTTGTAACGCTGGAAGGGACCGATCTCGTCATCGGTCAGGTATTCCAGCTTGGTGAGGCCAATGCCGTGCTCACCTGAAATCACGCCATCGAGCGAGCGCGCCAACTGCATGATGCGCGCAACGGCTGCATTTGCTTCTTGCAGCATTTCGTAGTTGTCGCTGTTGACCGGCAGATTGGTGTGTACGTTGCCGTCGCCCGCGTGCATATGCAGCGCGACCCACACACGACCGCGCAGGATTTCCTTGTGGATCGCGTTGAAGCGATCAACGATGGGTTTGAGCGCTTCGCCCGCGAAGATGTCTTCAAGCGGCGCTTTGATTTCGGTCTTCCATGACACACGGATTTCGTGCGACTGCAGTTGGCGGAAGAGCGCCTCGCTTTCACCGGTCGGACTGAGCTTGTCGAAGCCTTTCTCTGTCACAGACAACCCTTCGACGGGCTCAGGGCGAACGACATTCAGGGTCGTCAAATAGCCGCGCCATTTATCGCGAACATCTGCGATCAGCATGCGTGCTTCGACCACCTTTTCAGCCAGCAATTCCGTGGAAACACCGTACTCTTCGTAGCGATGTTGCGGCATTGCGCCAGCAAAAAACTTCTCCAGCTCAACGCACAGCGCGAGTTTGTTCTTGGTCGACAACTCGATATTGATGCGCTCGATGCCATCGCAGTAGTCGCCCATGCGCGGCAGTGGAATCACCACGTCTTCGTTCAATTTGAACGCATTGGTGTGCTTGGCGATCGCCGCTGTGCGTGCGCGATCCAGCCAGAATTTTTTGCGCGCTTCGCTACTGACGGCGACGAAACCTTCGGCGCCGCGCGCGTTGCAGAGGCGCACGACCTCGGACGCCGCTTTCGCGACTTCATTTTCATCGTCACCGACGATGTCACCGATCAGCACCATCTTCGGCCGACCGTGGCGCTTGGCCTTGGTCGCATAGCCGACCGCTTTCACGTAGCGTTCGTCCAGATGTTCGAGCCCGGAAAGCATCACCCGAGCGCCGCCATTCTTCGGCAATGCGTCGAGGAAGTCCTTCACCTCAACAATCGCAGGCACCGAATCGCGCACCTGACCGAAAAACTCCATACACACAGTGCGCGTATGCGGCGGCATCTTGTGCAGCACCCATTTCGACCAGGTGATCAGGCCATCGCAGCCTTCTTTTTGCACACCGGGCAGGCCGCTCAAAAACTTGTCGGTGACGTCTTTGCCGAGCCCGATTTTGCGGAAACTTGGACCGGGGATGATCAGCGTTTCTTCGTGCAGCATGTTGCTGCGATCCAGCCCCAGCGCTCCCGTGCGGTCGTTTTTCGCGTCAAAGTATTGCAGGCGAAACGTCGCATGATTGGCGTCATGAATCTTGCCAAGGTTGTGATCCATGCGCGTGACTTCCAGCCACTCGCCCTGTGGCGTCACCATACGCCATTGCAGCAGGTTGTCGAGCGCGGTGCCCCAGAGCACGGCCTTCTTGCCGCCCGCGTTCATGGCGATGTTGCCGCCGATGCAGCTTGCATCCGCGCTGGTCGGATCACACGCCCACACGAGGCCCGCGTGTTCGGCAGCCTCCATCGCGCGACGCGTGACCACGCCCGCTTCGCATTCGATCACGCCGTACGGTTCGCCGTTGTTGGCGTTGCCGGGCAGCACCTCAAACCTGACCACACCTTGCGTTTCAAGCTTTTCGGTATTGATGACAGCGGATGTTTTGGTCAGTGGAATCGCGCCGCCGGTGTAGCCGGTGCCACCACCGCGCGGGATGATCGTCAAACCCAGTTCGATGCATCCATTAACCAGACCAATCACCTCGGCCTCGGTGTCAGGATGCAACACGACGAACGGATATTCCACGCGCCAATCGGTCGCGTCGGTCACATGCGAAACGCGCGCTAGGCCGTCGAAGGTGATGTTGTCTTTGTGCGTGACTTTGCGCAGCACTTTGAGCACGCGTTTACGCAAATCCCAAGTTTCACGGAACTGTGCTTCAAAAAGATCCACGGCCTTTGCAGCGCGTGTTACTAGCTCGCCCACTTTTTCTTTACGCGCTTCACCGTCAGCGTCCGCCACATCAACATTGCGACGTTTTTCCACTTCGCGTAGACGGTGACGCAGTGCTTCAATCAACATGGCGCGCCGGCGCGGATTGTCGATCAAATCGTCTTGCAAATACGGGTTACGTTCGACGACCCAGATGTCGCCAAGCACCTCGAACAACATGCGCGCACTGCGCCCCGTTTTACGCTCGCCACGCAACGATTGCAGAATATCCCAAGCGTCGTCACCCAGCAGGCGAATGACGATTTCGCGATCAGAAAAACTGGTGTAGTTGTAAGGGATTTCTCGGATGCGCGAGCCCGACTCAGCACCCTCTCCGGACGCATTCGCGGCCTCCACACGCACCGACTTTTGTGCGATGGTGCGCGGAAGCGCTTCAGCACGGCCTGCCGTCGCTGGCATGGCCTCGACTCGCAACAACCGAGCCAGCGTGCGAAGCGCCGGGAACACAAAAGGCTTCATGGGCGGTGGCGGGCGTTTGCGCGGCAAACGCGGAGTGATTAGGGCGCAAGTATATCGCGCTGCAACAATCGCTGAAACCCGCATCAAACCGGGTTTTAGTCCACTTTTAATCCATGTTAACGAGCAGGTTTATGTAGCATTCGTGCTCTTTGCTATTTGCCATATCGCCTAAAGGCTCACTCCATGAAATTTCGTTTCCCCGTCATCATCATCGACGAAGATTGGCGCGCTGAATCCGCCTCGGGACTGGGCATCCGCGCGCTGGCCAAGGCGCTGGAAGAGCAAGACATGGAGGTCGTTGGCGGCTTCACCTATGTCGACGTGGGCATGGTGGCCAATCAGGCGGCTCGCGCTTCGGCCTTCGTTGTGTCGATCGACGACGAAGAGGTCAACGAGGACGGCGTTGAGAGCCAAGCCGTGCACGATCTGCGCAAATTTATCGAAGCGACGCGCAGGCGCAATGCCGATGTGCCGATCTTTCTGTTTGGTGAGACGCGCACATCCCAGCATTTGCCCAACGACATCTTGCGCGAGCTGCACGGCTTTATTCACATGTTTGAGGACACGCCGGAGTTCGTGGCGCGCAACATTTTGCGTGAGGCGAACAAGTATCTCGGCTCGCTGGCACCGCCATTTTTCAAGGAATTGCTGGACTACGCCAACGACGGCTCGTACTCATGGCATTGCCCCGGTCACTCCGGCGGTGTGGCGTTTTTGAAGAGCCCGGTCGGGCAGATGTTCCACCAGTTTTTTGGTGAAAACATGCTGCGCGCTGACGTGTGTAATGCGGTGGAAGAGCTGGGCCAATTGCTCGATCACACAGGCCCGGTGGCAGCCTCGGAGCGCAACGCTGCGCGCATCTTCGGGGCGGATCATTTGTTCTTTGTGACCAACGGCACCAGCACGTCGAACAAAATCGTATGGCATGCCAACGTGGCGCGCGACGACATCGTACTCGTGGACCGCAACTGTCACAAGAGCATCCTGCATGCGATCATGATGACGGGCACGATACCGATTTTTTTGCAACCGACCCGAAATCATTTCGGCATCATCGGGCCGATTACGCGAGATCAGTTTTCGATTGAATCGATCCAGAAAAAGATTGATGCGCATCCGCTGGTTAAGGACAAAACGGCCCGCCCACGCGTGATGACCATCACGCAGAGCACCTACGACGGTGTGCTCTACAACGTGGAGACGATAAAGCAGGAGTTAGAGGGCTACGTCGAGAACCTGCACTTCGACGAAGCGTGGTTGCCGCATGCCGCGTTCCATCCGTTCTATCAGGACATGCACGCCATCGGGCCGGGCCGAAAGCCATGCAAAGATTCCACCGTGTTTGCCACACAAAGCACACACAAACTGCTCGCCGGTTTGTCGCAAGCGTCGCAGATTTTGGTGCAGGACGCCGAGAATCTGAAGCTTGATTTCACGCGCTTCAACGAGGCGTATTTAATGCACACCTCGACCTCACCGCAATACGCGATCATCGCCAGTTGCGATGTGGCCGCTGCGATGATGGAGCAGCCCGGCGGTGGCGCACTGGTGGAAGAAAGTATTTCGGAAGCGCTCGATTTTCGCCGCGCGATGGCGAAAGTGGATAACGAGTTTGGGCAGGACTGGTGGTTCACAACGTGGGGACCGTCGGGGTTCGACCACGTTGGCGTGGGCCAGCGCGATGAATGGTTTTTGAAGCCCGACGATGAATGGCATGGCTTCGGTCAAATCGAAGCGGGCTTCAACATGCTCGACCCGATCAAGGCAACCATTGTCACGCCGGGTCTTGATATCAACGGCAAATTTTCTGACGTTGGGATCCCGGCCTCGCTCGTCACAAAGTATTTAGCCGAGCACGGCGTGATCGTTGAGAAAACTGGGCTATACAGCTTCTTTGTGATGTTCACCATTGGCATCACTAAAGGCCGCTGGAATACGCTGGTGACCGAGCTGCAACAGTTCAAAACCGATTTCGACCAGAACCAGCCGCTGTGGAAGGTGATGCCTGAATTCGTTGCGAAATATCCGCAGTACGAGCGTACTGGTTTGCGTGATTTAGCGCAGCGCATTCACGGCGTCTACCGCCAATATGACGTCGCTCGCGTGACCACCGAAATGTATCTGTCCCCGATGGAAGCCGCGATGAAACCGTCCGACGCGTTCGAGCACTTGGCGCACCGCACGGTGGATCGCGTGCCGATTGATGAGCTAGAGGGCCGCATCACCGCGATGCTCGTGACGCCCTATCCACCGGGCATTCCACTATTGATTCCCGGCGAGCGCTTCAACAAAACTATCGTGCAGTATCTGAAATTTGCGCGCGAGTTCAACACGCTGCTGCCGGGGTTTGATACCGATGTACACGGGCTTGTGATGGAGCATCACAAGGGGGAAGAGCGGTATTTTGTGGATTGTGTGAAGTTGTAAAGCGGCCATCCACCAGATCGTAACAAGACAGTGAAACGCGCTCAGTGAACAGTGACGCTTTGGGGAAGAACGTGTTGATTGCCATTGTTCAACCGTTCCTAAGCGGATTGGAGTCCGGCGAGCTATTTGAGCGACGATTTTTGGACTTCATGCGCGAACACCGTGCCGACAAACGGATGTTGCGGTGGAACTTGGAAACGGATGACGCGTTTGATCGAATCTTTACCGCCGTCGATGTTTTTTGCTCAGATGACAATTTGTGGTGCACAGGCGACTTTGACGAAAGCGATTTGCGAGTTAAGTTGTTTCGCATATTGAATGATCGTCGTCCCTGGGTATCGATGTAGCGCGTGCGATGAGTTGAGGCGCGTTGGTTGGACGTCGCCCCTTCAGCCCGCGCCGAGGAGCGGAGCAACGGGCGGTCGTAGACGTGTCGTCGGCACACATTGTGCGTAGCGACAGCGAAGCTTTCGTGTGACGTTGACACGTCCCGCCCGTTGCGAGCACCGCAGGATGAAGCGGGGTGCAGGGGCAAGCGTTTTTGGTTACTTTTGCCGCGATTGGCAAAAGTGACTGGCCCCGCGCGGCCATAGAGCGCGCTCTTCGCATGCAAAGCCAATTCGGTTAGCGAATCCATTGGTCAAACTGAATGTCGTAGGGCAAGCGCCCCCTCACCCTAACCCTCTCCCGCGAGGGGAGAGGGGACATGACGTCGCCAGCGCCAAGACGGGAAGATAATTCCCGCATGGACTACCAAGACACCCTCGAACGCATCTACACTGCGCTTAAACCCATCATTGGCGAAGGCAAGGTCGCTTCCTACATCCCCGAATTAGCGAACGTCGCGCCGGATCAATTTGGTATGGCGGTGGTGGACTTTGCGGGCAATGTTTACTCGGTAGGCGATGCGACGAAGCGGTTTTCGATTCAATCGATTTCCAAGCTTTTCGCGCTGACGCTCGCCGTCCAGCGCGAGGGCGATTCGCTGTGGACGCGCGTGGGGCGTGAGCCTTCGGGCAATCCGTTTAACTCGTTAGTGCAGCTTGAGATGGAGCAGGGCATCCCGCGTAATCCGTTCATCAACGCCGGGGCGCTGGTGATCACCGACATGTTGGTTGCGCGTTACGGCGGTGGCGAGGGCGCGCAAGATGCACTGCTCGCATTCGTGCGCACGCTTGCAGGCGCGCAAGGAACGCAAGGGACGGCAATCCAAATCAATGGTCGCGTCGGCGAATCAGAAATTCGCACTTCATCACGCAACGCTGCGATGGCGCACTTTATGAAGAGCTTTGGCAATTTGCACGGCAAGGTGGGCGAGATCATCAACGCGTATTGCCATCACTGTGCCATTGAAATGAACTGCATTGAACTGGCGCGCGCCGCATGCTTCATCGCTAACAAGGGCGTCAATCCGTGGAGCGGGGTGGCGGTGGTTGATCCGAGCTCGGCCAAGCGTTTGTCATCGCTGATGCTGACCTGCGGCACGTATGACGCGGCGGGCGATTTTGCGTTTCGCGTCGGGCTACCTGCGAAGAGTGGCGTCGGCGGCGGCATCGTGGCGATCTTGCCGGGGCAATGTGGGATTTGCGTGTGGTCGCCCGCGCTGGAAGACAGCGGCAACAGTCACGCCGGGTCGCTGGCGCTGGAGATGTTCACCTCCATCACTAAACTGTCTATTTTTTGATATGGCTTTTGGGTCGGGTGCCCGTTTAACGTGGGCGAGGGAGAGTATTTTGCTAATTATCGACAAGGAGTTAAATAGGGCGCTACGCCCAATGTAAATGGGACTTTCATGAAAAAGCTGTTGGTCGGTTAACGCTGAGAAAACTATTTTTTGTAGGGTGGGCAAGCCCCTGCCCACCGAGCTGTGGCAAACGAACCATTCTCTTTTGCGTAGTCACGGTGGGCACGGGGTGCCCACCCTACGAAACGCTGTGGTTCATAAGGGCGCCCCACAAATGAATTATTAGAGGTGCCCATAAGCAGAGACCCAAAGCTAGACCAGCGCCTCGGCAAAGTCGCGCGCCACGAATGGCCGCAAATCGTCAATGCCCTCGCCGACGCCGATGAAGCGCAGCGGAATTGGACGCTCCTTGGCGATGGCGCAGATCACCCCACCCTTGGCGCTGCCGTCCAGTTTGGTCATCACGAGACCGGTCAAACCGAGCGCGTCGTCAAATGATTTGACTTGCGAGATCGCGTTTTGCCCCGTAGTGCCGTCGAGCACCAGCAGCACTTCATGCGGTGCCCCAATCATCGCTTTGCCAATTACGCGTTTAGCTTTTTTTAGCTCATCCATCAGGTGCAGTTGCGTCGGCAAACGGCCCGCCGTGTCGCACATCACCACGTCCGTGCCGCGCGCTTTGCCTGCGGCTACCGCGTCGAACATGACAGCCGCCGGGTCGCCCCCTGCCTGCTGAATCACGGTGACGTTGTTGCGCTCGCCCCAGATTGCGAGCTGCTCGCGGGCAGCGGCGCGAAAGGTGTCGCCTGCGGCCAGCAAGACACTTGCGCCCTGCCCTTGCAGGTATTTGGCGAGCTTGCCAATGCTGGTGGTTTTGCCCGCGCCGTTGACGCCCGCGATCATGATCACGAACGGTGCCTCTTGCACGACCTTAAACGGCTGCTCCAGCGGTTGCAGCAACTCGGTGAGGCTGTCCACCAGCATGGCACGCGGATCGCCTATGCCGCCCGCTTGCTTCCAGCGTTTTCGCAAATCTTCCAGCAAATGCGTTGTGGCGGGCATGCCGCAATCGGCCATCAGCAATTGTGCCTCTAACTGCTCCAGCGTCTCCTCGTCGAGCTTGCCCGCGAAGAGGATGCTGAGGCCGAGCTTGTTGCGCGTCAAGGTCAGGCCGGATTTGAGCTTGTCCAGCCAGCCTTTTTTTTCTTCGGGGGCTGCAGGAGTGGCGACGATGACTGCGGTGGGTTCGGCTTCGACGACCGGTGCAACTGCTGTTTCAACGGCCACGTCTGCCAGTGTATCGACTGGCGTCGGCTGAGTTTTTTTCTTGAACAAGCCCCACATGGAGCGCTTTCTGACGGGATTCGAGACAATACGATTCTAGAGATTGCTCACGCACAATTCCTGAGACCGCGAGTTTTTTGTAGGAGCGGCTTGCCGCGACCCTTGCGCGCAAGTCGGCACTCGGTCGCGGCAAGCCGCTCCTACAGTCTGCGCTGCGCGGTAATTCGTAAAAAAGTATGACCCTCTACAAAAACCAGATACGCATCATCGGTGGCACCCACAAGCGCCGCCTTATTCGCTTTCCCGACATGCTCGGCGTCGAGAGTTTTCGACCGACGCCGGATCGAGTGCGCGAGACGCTGTTCAATTGGCTGGGGCAAAACCTTGACGGCAAACGCTGTCTGGACGTGTTCTCCGGCTCGGGCGCGTTGGCGTTTGAGGCGGCTTCGCGTGGCGCTTTGAGCGTGATTGCGGTGGAGACGTCGAAGGCGGCGATGCAGGCGATGACCAAGAACGCCAACGTGCTGGACATACCAAATCTCAAGCTCGTGAATGCCGATGCGTTCGGTTTTCTTGCCTCGACGCCGGAAAAATTTGATGTGATCTTCATCGATCCACCGTTTGCACAGGACTGGTGGGCGCGGCTGGCCCCGTTGATCGCGCGCGTCGTAGCGCCCGAGGCTTTCGTCTACTGCGAATACGTGAAGGAGCTGACGGACAAAGACCTGCCGGGCTTCACGCGGACGCGTCAGGGACGTGCCGGGGTGGTGAACTATCATCTGTTCACACCCAACAGCGCGCCAACAGTAGTCCTATAGAAGAAAAGCGCCATCAGAGGAGAGACTGCCATGTTGCGATGTGTGTATCCGGGGACGTTTGACCCGTTGACCAAAGGTCATGAAGATTTGATTCGTCGCGCCGCACGGCTCTTCGGCGAAGTGGTCGTGGGTGTGGCCGATTCCAACCGCAAGGGGCCGTGGTTTACCGCGACCGAGCGCGTGGACATGGCGCGCGAAGTTATCAAGGATTTACCCAATGTTCGCGTCGAGCGCTTCTCGTGTTTGCTGCTCGACTTCGTGCGGCAGCAGGACGCCGGAATCATCATGCGCGGTCTGCGTGCCGTGAGCGATTTCGAATACGAATTTCAGATGGCGGGCATGAACCGCAGCATGGACCCGAACGTTGAGGTCGTGTTCCTCACGCCGTCAGAAAAATATCTGTTCATCTCCGCGACCATCGTACGCGAAGTGGCTTATTTCGGCGGCGATTTCAGCCGCTTTGTGCATCCCGTCGTGGCAGAAGCACTGCGGCAAAAAGTGCTCGAACGACGTGCGTTAGATGCGTAGCGCAGCGCGCACAGTGGGCGCTCTGACGGGGCCGAGCCGTCAGAGTCATCAGGTCCCGTCACCGGTGGTACGTAGTCGGTCGCTCCTCGCCATCAGCGCCACTCCTACAATAGCGCCATGGCGCTGATGATCACCGACGAATGCATTAACTGCGACGTTTGCGAACCCGAATGCCCCAACGATGCAATATCGATGGGCGCGGACATCTACGTCATCGATGCAGCCCGTTGTACCGAATGTGTGGGCCATTTTGATGTGCCGCAGTGCCGCGAAGTGTGCCCCGTGGACTGCATCCCGGTGAATGCGGAGCACATCGAAAACAACGAGCAACTGTTGCTCAAATATTCCTCCCTTATGTCACTCAAGAAACTCAAAGAGAAAACCGCATGAACAGCAAACCCGTACTGACCCTCGACGACGTCAAGAAAATTGCGGCAGCGGCTGAGGCTGAAGCGGTCAAAAACAGTTGGGCCGTCACTATTTCGATTGTCGATGACGGCGGACATTTGCTCTGGTTGCAGCGGCTGGATGGCGCGGCCCCAGTGTCCGCGTGGATCGGGCCGCAAAAGGCGATCACGGCGGCGATCGGTCGTCGTGAGAGCGCGGTGTACGAAAAGATGGTGAACGAGGGCCGGATGTCGTTCCTGGCGGTGACGCCAGTGACGCCGCTCGAAGGCGGTGTTCCGATAATGGTCGATGGTCACTACGTCGGTGCAGTGGGCGTGTCCGGTGTCAAATCGTCGGAAGATGTGCAGATTGCCAAAGCGGGCATTGCGGCGCTGGGTTTGTAGGCAAAACGCGGTACAGCTTTACTGCGAAAGCCCATCCGTTACGGGGCATAGACGCATAAAGTTGCGATTATCGAGTTATGGCATTTTGTTGTTCTACGCCCAAGTACAATAACGCTGTCAGCTATAAGCTGTTAACAATAATACAGACCAGGAAAGTAATTTCATGACCATTGCCCTGTTCTGCATCCTGCTCGCCGCCATCATGCCTATCGTCTGCGCTGGGCTGGCCAAGGGCCGCGACATGAACGTCTCGTACAAGGACGGCGGTTACGACAATCGCAATCCGCGCGACTGGATCGCGAAGCAGCAAGGCTTTAAAAAATGGGCGCAGGCTGCACAAGAAAACTGCTGGGAAGCGTTGCCGTTTTTCGCCGCCGCCGTGATTGTCAGTCACATGCTCGGCGTGATCGGCTGGTTGCCGAACGCGCTGGCCGTCGCCTTCATCGTGCTGCGCGTGATCTACATCGTGCTCTACGTCACAGGCAAACAGCGGCAGCGTTCGCTGGTGTGGACAGTTGCTTTCGTCGTCAACGCGGCGATCTTCCTGTTGCCGCTGGTACGCGCCTGAAACGCAGCGGCGCTCGGTCAGTTCTGTCGCCAGGGCAGGCCACGAAAACGCCAGCCGCCACGCGCATTGCGGTGTGCTTTAGCGTCGGGATCCCCCTCGAATCCTTCCAGAATGTTATACGCCGTCAGGCCCAGCTCGGTGGCGCGCTTCGCCGATGCGATAGAACGAATGCCGGAACGGCACAGCATCACGACGGGTTTGCCAGCGGCGACTGCATGAATCTGCGCATCAAAATCCGGGTTGATGGTCATGCCCGGCCACTGCTTCCACGCCGCCACGGTTGCGCCGGGCACAAAGCCCACCCATTCGCGCTCCGCGTCAGTGCGAATGTCCACCAACACCGCCTTGCCCGACCGCCACCAGCGCCATGCCAGCTCGGGCGATACGTCACCGGCGTAACCGGCGGCGATCCTCGGCGCATCGGCGTCGTTCGCCCCCGCTTCGTGCGCCATGCCAAGCCACAAGTTCGCTGGCACCGCCTCGTCCATGCGACGCGGCCTGGGCAGGTTCAGCGCGTCCATTAAGGCGATGAATTCAACGCGCGTTTTATGCGCGAAACGGCTGTTGTCAGTTTGCTCGTGACCGATGGTGCTGTGTGTGCGGCCTTTGTAATCGTGGGCGGGCCAGACGGTCGTCTCTGGAGGCAACGTGAAAAGTCGTTCGCTGACACTGGTGTACAGCGCGTCGGCGGAGCCAGACTGAAAATCAGTGCGCCCGCAGCCATCAATCAGCAGCGCATCCCCGGTGAACACGTTGTCAAGCCACAAGTACGACATACTCCCTGCGGTATGTCCCGGCGTATGAATGGCGGTGAGTTGCTGTTGTCCGAACTCAATGACATCGCCATCTGCCAGCTGCCGCGCTGCCGAGTTGATGCCGCATCCGGAAGGTGTCGCCGCCTGCGCACCGGTGTGTTCGATCAACTGGCCAGCGGAGGTGACGTGGTCAGCATGGGCGTGCGTTTCAACCACCCAGCGAAGGTTGACCCGGTACTCGTTGAGCGCCGCCAGATCGCGCTCAATCTGGCTGTCAACGGGATCAATCAGCAACCCGTCCCCCGTATCGGGATCAATCAGTAGATAAGTGTAGGTTGATGATTCCGGGTCGAAGAGTTGAGTTGGCTGCATGGTCTAGTGTTCCGCATTAAATGGGGGTTCAGGCGTATTTGCCGAGCATGGCGGAGACGTCCTCCGCTGCAATCTGCCCGTGTCGAACGGCGCATCCGACCATCTCAAAAAAAGTACGGTCTAGCGCGCGACGGGCAGCGGTCAACTGCTGCGCGACCGCGTCGCACGGTTCGCCTTCTTCGATAAGGCGGGCGACGGCGCGCACTTGGCCCTCAGCGCGACGCAAGCGGCTGGTGAGTGCGCGCATGTCGTCTGCCGATAGCGCAGTTTTGCTGCGTGCGGTCTGCGCTTTGCTCAATTTGCTTTGGCTCATGGATTGGAATATACTCCCTACCAGTATACGCAGCAATAAGCCGATCTCAAGGGCACCTCTAATCATGCATTCTTACCCGTTGTCTTTCGTTGGCGGCCTGCTCATCGGCACCTCCGTGTGGTTGATGCTCGTTGGCTTGGGGCGAGTCACGGGTGTCAGTGGTATCGCCGCAACCGCACTGACGGAGCCGCGTTCCGGCGGGTGGAGATTTGCTTTTTTGCTGGGCTTGATTGTTGGCGGCGCAATCTTCGCCAGTGTCTTTAGCCTGTCTGGAAGGTCAGTCGCATCAACTCCGTTGCTCATCGCTGCGGGGCTTCTGGTTGGATTCGGCACGGTCATCGGGGGTGGCTGCACCAGCGGACATGGCGTATGCGGACTCGGCCGACGCTCGGTACGATCATTGGTGGCAACGCTTACGTTCATGGCGGCGGGCATGGTGACCGTCGCGGTAATCCATGCGGCGAAAGGAGTGTCCGCATGAGCTTCGCATTAAACGAGGCGGCGCACAGCGCACAATGGCGCGCAGCGGCAATAGCGCTCACCGCAGGACTGATCTTTGCGGCGGGACTGACGCTCGGCGGCATGACCGATCCGCGTAAAGTGCAGGGATTTCTTGATGTTGGCGAGATGTTTACGGGGCGTTGGGATGCCAGTCTTGCTTTCGTAATGGGCGGTGCGTTGCTGGTTTCGCTGATCGCATTTTCGCTTGTTAAAGTAACGGGTACGCCTTGGGCAGGCGCAAAATTTGAGCTTCCGACACGGCGCGATATTGACACCCGGCTGGTGACTGGTGCCGTGCTTTTCGGTACGGGTTGGGGAATAGCAGGTTTCTGTCCGGGCCCGGCGTTGGCCAGTGTGCTCATTGGCGGCGCGGACGTGTTGTATTTCGTTGCCGCGATGCTCGCAGGTATGCTCGTCGCAAGGAAATGGTTCGCCTAGGAGCCCACATGTCAACGCCGAGAGACATTGTTCTGGTTCAAAGCATGCGCAACACCATCATGGTTGCCAGCGTGCTCGCGTCGGCGGCGCTGCTGGGCGTGATGGCGTTTGTCGGTGCAACGCATGGCCTGCCACCGGGTACCGCGAGCGCCGGCGTTCGTCTCTCTGTTGGCGTCATGGCGTTGTTAGCGGTAGCTTTTTCGGTAGTAGCGCTGGTGCTGCTTTCCCGCGCGAGCCGCGATTCCGATCCGCATTGGATTGAGCGCGACTGGCGGCGCGCGCATCATTGCGTGATGGTTGCAGGTGGTGCGTTTGTGTTGTTTGCGTTTGGGGCGTTGTGGGTGGCCCTGTAACGCCGCGTCAACAGAGAAACGAGAAACGCACGCCGTGCAGACGATCTGGCAGCAGATAGAGGTTCCACGCTACCAGCAGCAGCAGCGCGCCTCCCAACCAACGCCGCGTCCTTGCCGTCTGCAACTGCTTTACCGCGTTTTTTGAGAGCATTCCGAGTGCAAGCAAAACCGGCAGCGTCGACGCGCCGAAGGCCGCCATGACCAGCGCACCGTCCAGCGGGTGTGCGGCAAGCACCGCGAGGCCCAGCGCACTGTAAATCATGCCGCACGGCAGCATTCCCCACAACGCCCCGCGCAGCAAATCGCCGCTCACGCCTCCGCGTGCGGAGGCCCAGAGGCGCGCGCCATCAAGCCGCCGCCAGACACGCTGACCGACGTTTTCCACCGGCGCGTAGGCGTGGCGAAATCCCATTAAGTACAGTGCCGAAAACAGCAGCAGCAAATTGGGCAACAGCAGCCACGCAGTTTGCAAAACCTCATTACGCAGAAAGCTCGTGGCAGCAGCGCTGAATGCCGCCACAACAGTACCGAGTAGCGCGTACATGCCGATGCGCCCAACGTGCGACGCCAGCGGCTGCCGCGGTCGCTCGGGCTGGCGCGTGACCAGCGCCAGCGTGATCGGGCCGCACATGGTGGCACAGTGGCCCGCGCCCATAAGTCCCATCAAAATGGCGGAAACCAGCAGAGACAAGGTCATGGCTGCGTCACCGGGTCATGCGCTCAGGCTATGCGCGAGAAAGTGATGGTTTGCTCCCGCTTTGCATGTTTGTATTGGTCAAACAGCATCGCCACTGCGCGCAACAACAGGCGTCCTTGCGGGGTGACGACAAGCTCGCGCGGCGAACGGGCGACAATGCCGACGCTGGCGAACTGCTCGATGGCGTCCTGCGTTTCAACGAAATAGGACGCAGGATCAATGGCAAAAGTCGCTGCAATCTCGCTCCAGTCAACGCGACCGGTACACATGATTTTCTCGATCACGGCGCTGCGGATTTCGTCGTCACGACTGAGACTGATGCCACGTACGGTCGCTAATTGATTCTGGGTGATTTGCTCGCGATAAACGTCGAGTTGCGCACTGTTCTGTGCAAACACGCCATTCACATTGCTGATGGCAGACACGCCAAGCCCGATCAGATCAGTCGCATGATGCGTACTGTAGCCCTGGAAATTGCGGCGCAGGGTGCCGTCCGCGAGCGCTCTCGCGAGCGGGTCTCCGGGCTTGGCAAAATGATCGAGGCCGATGGTCTGATAGCCCGCGTCCACCAGTCGCTCTGTCGCGTATAAAAAGAGTTCGGTGCGCTGCTGAATCGAGGGTAGCTTCGCGGTCGGGATGCGCCGCTGCGCCTTGAAGCGTTCAGGGATGTGCGCGTAGTTGAACAACGCCAGGCGGTCCGGATCAAGCGAGAGCGCACGTTCCAGCGTAGCCGCAAAGCGTTCTCGCGACTGAATCGGCAAGCCGTACACCAGATCGAACGACACGGAGTCGATGCCCGCCGCACGCGCCGCCTGCACAGCTGCCGACGTTTGCGCGAACGTCTGAAAGCGATGGATCAAGGTTTGAACCTGTTGATCGAAATCCTGCACGCCATAACTCACGCGATTAAATCCCAGCGCTGGCAGCGCGGCAACACACGCTGCATCAAGAAATCGCGGGTCAAGCTCAATGCCCTGCTCGCGTCCGGGCAGCAAGTCAAACTTGCAGGCAAGATCAGCCATCAGGCGCTGCAGCTGCGCCGTCGAAAGGAAATTTGGGGTGCCGCCACCCAATGCGATTTGTGCGATTGGGAGTGCGCCCGTGTGCGAATTGACCAACGTCGTTTCACGCGCTAACAGCTCAAGGTATTCGTCGGCAACCGTGGCGCTTTTGCTGATGATTTTGTTGCACGCGCAGTAGTAGCACAGTGATCGGCAGAACGGCACATGCACGTAGAGGGACGCCGGACGTCGCGTCATCGTTTGCAGCGCCTGCGCGTAGTCGTCCCCGCGAAAGGCCGCAGTGAATCGGTCGGCGGTGGGATACGAGGTGTATCGCGGCCCGTTAAGGTCAAAGCGTTTCAGTACGTCGGCAGAAAACACGGCTAGTGCGGCATATCTATTGGAGACGCAACGAGTATCAAGTCGGCATCAGGCGCTGTTATTGACCCAAATCAGCGCAACGGCGCGTACTTCGACTTTTCTGCGTGGGCGCCGTGCAGCCACAGGGTCGTCACGCTTGATGCGACCATAATCAACCAGAACAGGAAAAATCCCACCGTGTAGGCAGCCGGACGCGACACGCCGGACTGCATCCCGAACAGCATGATGGTTTCGGGGTCAATCAACGTAAACAGGATGGCGTCAGCTAGCGCCGCCCCAAGAAACGCGGGCCACAATGCAGCACCCCAGGCGGCGGTGTTGAACTTCATGCATCCTCCTCCAGTACGAAAATGTAGCGCGAGGTGATGCGCTAGGGCCGCACCGGAATGAGCAGCGATTCCACCCGCCAGCTTCGCACCGGTGCGTCCGTTACGACCACGCGTCGCCGCTCAGTGAGTTTCTTTTGCAACGCGATCTCGTAAACGCCTGCCGAATTCGGCAACGTGGTGGCCCGAATATCCAGATCGGCATCAACCGGATGTGCGAGCACCACATCGATTCGGTCGCGCAGCGGCGAATCGGGAAATGTGATTAAAACCGTCTGCCCGGTGGCCACCATTTTCATACTGCTCAAACCCAGCTCCTCGGCGCGGTGCAGTTGCACGAGCTGGGCATTAATCGCCTTGCCCTGCTTGTAGTAGTCGCTTGCCACCAGACCATCCGGATGCTGGACAACGAAGAAAGCGGTGATGATGCAGGCAACGACAACGGACGCTGGGCCTGCAATCAGCAGGCCGGGCCATATCCAGCGGCTCACAGGTACGATGGCGGGAACAATGGTTGTTGAATTCACAGGCTACCTCGGAACAAGAAACACAGTCTTCTCGGTGACGCTGATTGCGGTGTCCTGTTCCGACTGAACTTTGAAATGAATGGTGTGGCTGCCGGGCTTGATGGTATCAACCGGAATCCGAACCGCCACGCTGGACGCCGCCGTCGAGGCGGGCTCGGCACTGATCAGACCGCCACGGTTAATTAGCGCATCGGGCAGTCCATCCACGGTGACCACAAAGCGCTGCGCCCGCTCCGCCGTGTTCATCACGTTGAGTTTGTAAATATTTTCAATGTAGCGTCCCTCGACTTCGCGCGCCAGCACCCGTTGATCACGAATGACATCAACTTTGAGCGGGTTGCGCAAGGCGAGAGACGCCACCAGTCCGCCGACGAGTACTACCAGCACGCTGAAGTAAATGAGAACGCGCGGGCGGAGCATGTGCTCGCGAATAGCGGCTACGCCCCAGCTTTTTTCCAGCGCGTTTTCAGTGGAGTAGCGAATCAGGCCACGCGGATAAGCCATCTTGTCCATTACGGTGTCACAGACGTCAATGCACGCGGAGCAGCCAATGCATTCATATTGCAGCCCTTCGCGAATGTCGATGCCTGTGGGGCACACTTGCACACACAACGAACAGTCAACACAAGAACCAAGATTTAGCGCCTTCAAAGCGACAGGATCAGTCGATTTTTTTCGTCCACCGCGCGGTTCGCCACGAGCCTGATCGTAGGTCACGATCATCGTGTCGCGATCAAACATGACGCTTTGGAAGCGCGCGTACGGGCACATGTATTTGCACACCTGCTCGCGCATGAATCCCGCATTGCCCCACGTAGCAAACGCGTAGAAAAGTATCCAGAACGTTTCCCACGGTTCGGTAGAAAACGAGAGAACCTCATGCATCAGCGTGTGAATCGGCGTGAAGTAGCCAACAAACGTAAAGCCCGTCCACAAGCCAATCAGCACCCAGAAAAAGTGCTTGCCACCTTTGCGCCAGAGTTTGTTCACAGACATCGGAGACTGATCGAGCTTCATTCTGGCGGCGCGATCACCCTCAAACTTCTCTTCGATCCACATAAAAATTTCGGTGTACACCGTTTGCGGACAGGCGTAGCCGCAGAACACACGACCGGCAATCGCGGTGACAAAGAACAGCGCGTAGGCGGAGACGATCAGGATGAAGGTCAGATACAACACATCCTGTGGCCAGAACACCCAGTCGAAGATGTAGAACTTGCGGGCATTCAGATCAAACAGCACCGCTTGCCGGCCATTCCACGGCAACCACGCGAGCCCATAAAAAATGGCCTGCGTAAAAAACACCATGAACACCCGCATATTGGCGAAACGGCCAACAACGGATTTCGCGTAGATCTTTTTCTGCGATTGATAGAGCGAGATAACCTTCGTCTCGCCCGTTGCGGTGCTCATGGAGGTGTTGCTGCTTCCTGAATTACGGCACGCGGTTGGACTGCGGCTGCGATTGCGACTGCGCTTGCGACTGCGCGTACACATAGGCGGCTAGCAGGTGTACACGAGCCTCACCTAGTAAGTCCTTCTGCGCTGGCATGTGGCCTTGGCGGCCTTTGATCACCGTCTCCTCAATAGTGGCAAGACTGCCGCCGTACAGCCAAATGTCGTCGGTAAGATTCGGTGCGCCGAGCGCGACATTGCCCTTGCCGTCTTGCCCATGACATGCCACGCAAACTTGCTTGAACGTGGTCTCTCCACGGCCTACCGCAGCGGGGACGGTGGAACGGCCCGACAACGACAATACATACTGTGCAGCGTCGGTAATCTGGTCGGGCTTGAGCGTACCTGCAAAAGCAGGCATGACGCCGTTGCGGCCCTCAAGTATGCTGACTTTGATACCGTCTGGCGTGCCGGGATAAAGCCAGTCGTTGTCAACAAGGTTCGGAAATCCCTTTGATCCACGCATGTCAGTGCCGTGACATTGCACGCAGTAGGTCTGGAACAGTCGCGCGCCAATCTTCAGCGCGCCGTTGTCGACTGAGACGGTCTTCACATCCTGCTTTGAATACGCATCAAAGATCGGATCGGTCTCTGCATTTACCTGTTTAACTTCGTCGCGATAGAGCGACGCGGTACTCCAGCCGAGCAGGCCGTTAGTGACCACTAAGCCCGGATACAACAGCAGGTAGCCGAGAGCAAAAAAGACGGTTATGTAGAAAAGATTTGACCACCACTTGGGCAGCGGATTGTCGTATTCCCGTAATCCGTCCCATTCGTTCTGGCCGTGCAATTTTGTTTCGCCCACCTGCTCTTTTTTGGTACTGTTCACGCGCAGCATCCACAGGCAGGCGAGCAAACTCAGCACAGTCAGGACCGCGACGAACCAACCCCATCCCGGCGCGAGAAATCCCGATGCCAGTAAGTCGTTCATTTATCGCCTCCGCTACTCGTGTTGGGAGCATTCGATCTACGATCATCATCAAGAAGCATGTCGCTCATCACAATCTCGGCCTGCTTTTTGCTGCCAGGTCGCCATGCCCACCAGATGATGCCGATAAACGTCAAAAAAGACATCACGGTCACGATAATTCTGAGTTCGTTCACGATTGCCCCTTCGATGCCTTGATTTGAATGCCCAGCCCCTGTAGATACGCAACCAGCGCATCAAGCTCGGTTTTGTCTTTCAGAGTCGCGCCGGCGTTTGCAATTTCTTCATCGGTGTAAGGATGGCCGAGCATCCTCAGCACCTTCATGCGACGGCTGACCTCAGGCCCGGTTATCGGTCGATCAAGAAAATCGTACCGCGGCATGTTCGAGTCCGGCACTACCGCGCGCGGGTTGTCCAGATGCAAGCGATGCCACTCATCGCTATAGCGGCCACCGACTCGGGCGAGGTCCGGCCCGGTCCGTTTGCTGCCCCACTGAAACGGCCGGTCATAAACGAACTCACCCGCCACCGAGTAGGGGCCGTAGCGCTCGGTTTCAGCGCGGAAGGGGCGAATCATCTGCGAGTGACAGTTGTAACAACCCTCACGCACATAGATGTCGCGCCCCACCAGGCGCAGAGGATCGTAGGGCTTGAGACCAGCGACGGGTTCGATGAGGTTTTTCTGAAAAAACAGCGGAACAATTTCAACCAGTCCGCCGATGCTGACCACAAAAATGACCAGCGCAATCAGCAGCCCCGTTTTACGCTCGATGGTGTCGTGGGTGATTTTCATGATGCACCTCCTACGCAGCCACGGTCAACGGCGAGCCCGCAAATGCGGCACCGTTCACGGGCGGTGGCACAATGGCGTTCACTACCTTCGCGCGCGTACCGTCATGAAGACGTTGTAGGCCATGAGGAACATACTGCCGAAGAACAGCAGGCCACCCACGAACCGGATAAACCAGAATGGATAGCTGCTCTTGACGGATTCAACAAAGCTATAAGTCAACGTGCCGTCTGCGTTCACTGCGCGCCACATCAAACCCTGCATCACGCCGGAGATCCACATTGAGGCGATGTAGAGAACAATGGCAAATGTTGCCACCCAAAAGTGAATTTCGATGAGCTTGGTACTGTACATTTTTTCCCGGCCAACCAGACGCGGGATCATGTAGTAGATCGCGCCAATTGACACGAACGCAACCCAGCCCAGCGCGCCGGAATGCACATGCCCGATGGTCCAGTCGGTATAGTGCGACAGCGCGTTGACGGTCTTGATCGACATCATCGGTCCTTCGAAGGTCGACATGCCGTAAAACGAAAGCGAGGTGACTAAAAATTTAAGAATCGGGTCGTCGCGCAACTTGTGCCACGCACCCGAAAGCGTCATCATGCCATTGATCATGCCGCCCCAGGATGGCGCGAGCAGCACCAGTGAAAAAACCATGCCAATTGACTGCGTCCAGTCGGGGAGCGCCGTGTAATGCAAGTGGTGCGGGCCTGCCCACATGTAGGTGAAGATCAGCGCCCAGAAGTGCACGACTGACAGGCGATACGAATACACCGGACGCTCGGCTTGCTTTGGCACGAAGTAATACATGATGCCAAGGAAACCTGCCGTCAAAAAGAAACCAACCGCGTTGTGTCCGTACCACCACTGAATCATCGCGTCCTGAACACCAGCATAAGCGGAGTATGACTTAGTCATGGATACCGGGACGGCCGCGCTGTTGACAATGTGCAGCAGCGCAATGGTCAGTATGAATGCGCCAAAAAACCAGTTCGCCACATAAATGTGCGAAGTGCGGCGTTTGGCCAGCGTGCCAAAAAATACGACCGCGTAGGAGACCCACACCACAGCAATCAGGATATCGATAGGCCACTCAAGCTCGGCGTATTCCTTGCTACTCGTTATGCCCAAAGGTAGTGTGATCGCAGCCAGAACAATCACCAGCTGCCAGCCCCAAAAAGTAAACGCAGCCAGTTTCGGCGCAAACAGCGGAACGTGGCAAGTCCGCTGCACCACGTAATAAGATGAGGCAAATAGCGCGCATCCACCAAACGCGAATATCACCGCGTTGGTATGCAGCGGGCGCAGGCGCCCGAAGTTCAGATATTCGTGCGCGTTAAGCTCAGGCCACACCAACTGCGCAGCAATGACGACGCCAACCAGCATGCCCACGATGCCCCAGAGCACTGTGGCTATCGAGAACTGGTACACCACCTTGTAGTTGTATATCTCGTCTTCGGCGCTTATCGCACGTTCATTCCCCATTGCTTAACTCCACGTTTTGTGAGCGACTGTTGCCACACTGTGACAATAGCTGTGCTGCTACACGCACATATTGATACGTATCAAGGCAGCGGCTAATGGATGCTGCGTTGCACGCGATCAATGGTCATCGTCATCGATCACACTGCGACCGGCGTCATCAAGGTGATCGAATTGCCCGGATGTGGATGACCACCAGAATGCGGCCCCAATGATCACGGCAAGTACCAGCGCCAACGGGATCAAGATGAACAACGATTCCATCAGCTTCCAGCCGAACTGGCGCGACCCAGGCGCATCACGTTTAGCATCACCACTGCGGAGCTCATTGCCATGCCAACGCTTGCGATCAGAGGATTTACAACGCCAGCGACGGCAAATGGAACGGCAATCAGGTTGTACGCAATCGCCCATATGAAGTTGCTGCGTACGACAGAGTTAGTCAGGCGCGCGAAGTTGATCGCGTCGTTGATGACCGACAGATCATCGCTTATACAAACCAGGTCCGCACTTGCCCGCGCGGCGTCGCTTGCCGGATGCACTGCGATGGCGACGTCTGCTCCGGCAAATCCAATGCTGTCGTTCATGCCGTCGCCAATCATCACGATTGTTCTGCCTGCGTGTTGCAACTGGCGAACGCGCAGCGCCTTTTGTTCCGGCGTAAGCGCGCCGTACGCGGCCTCGATGTTCAACGACGCCGCCAGCACTCGCGTCTTGTCGGCGTGATCGCCGCTCAGTATTTCGACTGTGCCGCGTCGCTGCAGAACGCTGACAAGCGCGCGCGCTCCATCGCGTGGTGTTTCCGAAACGTCGAGCGCTCCGACAACGCCGTGCCTGTCGGCCAGCCAGAGGCGATTGCCGGTGTCGGCTGCGCTTGTTGCGCCCGTAAATTCGGCGCGACCAAAGCGATATTCGACGCCGCCCACCGTACCCGACACCCCCTCGCCGGGAGTCCAGTTCAGGTTGCCCGCAAGCAGGCTGGTAGCGCTAGGTAGTTCGAGCGACCGCAGCGCCACCGCCAGTGGATGATTGGCGGCGCGTTCGAGTGTTGCGATGATTGCCATGGCATCTACTTCGCTAAAGCCCGCTCGCAGTGACACGATACCCTTGACGCACGGTATTGACAGCGTACCGGTTTTGTCGAACAGGAAGGCGTCCGCCTTCGCCAGTCGCGCTAACGCCTCAGTGCGCCGCAGCACAATGCCACGACTGAGCAAACCGGCGAACGCCTTGGCGTGCGCCGCGGGTGCTGCCAGCGCGAGCGCACACGGACAACTGATAATCAGCACGGCAATGGCGCGCTCCACTGCTGCGCCTATCCCTGATGGAAGCATCGCAAAAAAAGTCGCCACGGCGACCAACGTCACAGCCGGCATGAAATAGCGAGCCACGATGTCAGCCAATGCCAGCGACTCCGGCTTGCTCGAATCATCCGCGAGGTTCATCAGGCGTCGTTCCGTACTCGCCTCGACCGTGTGCGTCGTGCGGACGACGATTTCGGCGCCCGCGTTGATCGCGCCTGCGCTGACAGCGCGACCCACCAGGCGGCGCACGCTTGCTGACTCTCCGGTCAAAAGCGACTCGTCCAAATCGGCAGTTGCGCTGTCGAGGATGCCATCAACCGGAATTGCCTCGCCCGTGCGTATCCAGATTCGCTCGCCGACCGCAATTGCGCTGATCGGCGTGAGCGACATGTGCTCATTCCCGTCTGTTGAATCGATTCGCATGACGCCGACGGGACGCGACGTCTGGCACGCCGCGTGAATGCTGGCCTGGCTGCTTTCACGTTGCTCCCATTCGAACCAGCGCACACCTAAAAGCAAGGTCACGAACATGGCAACTGAATCGAAGTACAACACGCCGCTACCCACCAGCAGGTGCCACATTGATCCGGCGAAGGCCGATGCGATGCCCAGCGTGACCGCCGAATCCATGCCCAGTCGCCGCAACCGCAACTCGCGTTGCGCGCCGCGGTAGAACGGGCGCGCCGTCCAGCCAATTACCGGCAGCAGTAGAGAAAATGCCGCCCAATCCAGCAGCGGCGCAAGCTCGGGCTCCATGTCTGCCCCGGCCAAGAAGCGGGGCACGGTGAGCATCATGATTTGCATGGCGCAAAAGGCGGATAGCCCGAAGCCCCTGATGTGGCGATGACGCTGCCGACGCGCGATCTCCCCGCGATCAGCACCCACACCCGCGTCTGCGGTGTAACCCAAAAACTCGATGCGTTTGAGTAACGTTTCGACGCTGACCAAATTCGGATCAAACGTCACGCGCGCGCGCTGCGTTGCATAGCGCACGCGGACGCGGCACACGCCGTTAAGTGCAAGCAATGAACTCTCGATCAGCGCGGCGCAGGCGGCGCAGTGCATGTCCAATACGTCGAGTATGCAGGTGTCGAGTTGCTGCGGTGGCAGCGCTACAGCAGGCTGGGATAGCACCTGCGTCAGGTCGCGCATTGCTGGAATTGAGTTCACTGCGGGAGGTTAGTGGTTACGCAGCGCAAAAGCTTTGATCAGGATCAAAGTCATTCGCATGCGCTCGGCACATCATGTCACCAACGTAAAGGTTGAACCCCCATGGCGCAAACCGCATTGACATCTGCACAAGTTCAAGACCTGAAGAAATTGCTTCAAGAGCGAGAACGCCAGCTCAAAGCGACGCTCAGTGCTGAACTTCATGTTGACGACGCCGCACACACATCAATCACTGCAGGTAGCGATGCTGACTGGACCACCGCAGATGTTGATGCCGACTTGATGATCGCAAGTGCCGAGCGACACGCCGAGGCTCTGACCGACACCACTGCCGCAATCGAAAAAGTGACAGATGGCCAATATGGTGCGTGCGAAAGCTGCGGCGAAGCGATCGGGTATTCACGGTTGTTGGCCTACCCTAGTGCACGCCGCTGCCTGACGTGTCAGAGAGGTAGAGAGGCTCGGCGCGCCTGAAATTTGGCATCGAACCGTGCTGCTGCTGGAGCATTCGTACCGAGGCGGTAATAATTAGTGCATCACCCGTACTTGGTCTGTCCCGAATCAATTGAATACTTCATTACCGCTGCGTGTGTTGGTCGTTGATGATGATGAGGCCATTCGTGATCTGCTCCGCGACTACCTCGAAAGTCAGGGATTGCTGGTATTTGAGGCCGTATCGGGTGCCGATCTCTCATCAAGCGTCAGCACGAATCTGCCCGATGTGATTCTGCTGGATGTAAATTTGGGCCCGGAAGACGGCTTCGCCATTGCGCGCCAACTGCGTAGTTATTGGCAAGGTGGCTTGTTGATGGTGAGCGGAAGAGGTGACACCATTGATCGCGTGGTGGGTCTGGAAATCGGCGCGGATGACTACGTCAGCAAGCCGTTCGAGCTGCGGGAGTTACTGGCCAGAATTCGCAGCGTCAGTCGACGTTCACGGCCACGCGCGGAGCCGCCACAGGCAACAGGGGACGCGCAGCGTATTGTTCGCTTTGATCGGTTTGAGCTTGACGCGGCGCGCCGCGAGCTGCGCCGCATGGACGGCACTGCAATCGCTTTGACAACAGGCGAATATGAACTGCTGTTGCTGCTCTGTGAAGAGAACGGGCGAATTCTTAGTCGCGACCAGATATTGCAGCGTACTCACGGTCGAGACGCTGGCCCGTTTGATCGAACCATTGACGTGCAGGTCGGTCGGTTGCGGCGTAAGTTGGGGGATGACGGCAGGGAGCCTCGCATCATCAAATCCGTGCGGGGCGCTGGCTATTTACTCGCAGTTGCGGTGAGCCGGGGGTAGCTTGACGCAACAGCAAGTTCCTGAAAACAACGCGTTTGAATTGCTATTTCACGCAGCGCCCGACGCGATTTTGGTCGTCGATACTGGCGGCCGAATCAGACTCAATAACGCCGAGGCAGAGCGTCTGCTCGAAGCTGCGCCAGGCGAGCTGCGCGGGCTGAGTGTGGACAAACTGGTACCCGTATCTTCGCGGAAACACCACGCCGCGCTGCGCAGCAGTTTTTCCGTCGATGCCCATCGTCGCCCGATGGGCATCGGCCTATCGCTGAAGGCGCAAAAGCTCAATGGACGGGAGTTCCCGGTAGAAATTTCGCTGGCGCCGACGCACACCGCCGCGGGCATTGAAACCATTGTCGTGTTGCGCGACGTAAGCGACCGGCTACAAGCTCGACGCACCGAACGCGAGCTGATCCGCGCCAACGCCTTGACAAAAATCAGCCAACTGGCGCTCAGGGAGCGTCAGTTTGAAACGCTTGCAGAGCGCGCCGTCGACATCGCGAATGCTCCGCTCGCAGCTGATGTCGTAGCCCTGTTTCGCTGTGTGGACGGTGAAGATTCTCTGGCCTGCCTCGGCGCCGCAGGGACGTTGGCTGAGGGCATCAAAGCCGTCAGCGTGACGCGGTCGCATGCCTTGCTGTCGGGCGAAATTTTCGCAAGCGGCGTGCCGGTGCTTGTAGGCGACGTCAACGCCGCGAGCGTAACGATTCATCCAGCCTTGTTGACCGCTGGCGTACATAGTCTCGTTATTGCCCCCATTGCTGATCGTGGGCAGGTGAATGGTCTCCTCGTTGCTGGATCGACTGTGGCACATCACTTCACCACCGACGACGTCGCGTTTCTGGAGGCCATCGCAAACATTGCGTCAAACGCACTGCAACGCTCGGTTACGGAAGAAAAACTGTTGCTAGCGCAACGACTTGAATCATTAGGTCAGCTCACGGGCGGCGTTGCGCACGACTTTAACAATTTGCTTACTGTGATCTCCGGCAATTTGCAGATCCTCGAAGACATGGCGATCACAGACCCTTTTGCTCTGCGCGCAATCGCATCAGCGCACCGTGGCGCTCGCCGTGGTGCCGAACTCACGGCCAAACTGCTGGCGTTTTCGCGGCGGCAGACTTTGCGGCCCGCCGCGATTGACGTGTCGGAACTGCTTGCCTCGTTCCGCGACTTGCTGGCGCGTACACTCGGTGCCAGCATCGAAGTCAGGGTGCATGCTGATAATGCGCTGCCGAGGGCTCTGGCCGACGCCGGTCAACTCGAAACCGCGTTACTCAATCTGGCGGTCAACGCGCGCGACGCCATGCCCAAGGGAGGCGCGCTCGTTATCGAAGCGGTCGCGGTCGATTTGAAACAGGATGTAGGAATCGGTGCTGACGAAGTACGTGCCGGGCATTACGTGCGACTGAGTGTCTCGGACACCGGAACCGGAATGACCCGAGCGGTGATGGCACGCGCATTCGAGCCCTTCTTCACGACAAAAGAGGTGGGCAAGGGCAGCGGTTTAGGGCTCAGCATGGTCTATGGCTTTGCCAAGCAATCGGCAGGGCATGTCACGGCTTACAGCGAGCAGGGCGTCGGCACCACAATCAATATATTTCTTCCCGTTGCGCCTACCACGCGCAAACCAGCCACCGAAAAAGTCACTGCTATCGCCACGGCGGTCAAGGGTTCAGAGGCAATCCTTGTGGTCGAGGACGACGCCGACGTGTTGTCGGTCGCGGTCGCGTTCCTTAATTCCCTTGGCTACCGGGCATTCACAGCGACAAGCCGTCGCACGGCATTGGCACGATTGCGCGCCCATCCAGAGATTGCAGCGCTGTTCACTGATGTCGTGCTGGCGCGCGATGAAACCGGCCCGAAGATTGCAGCATCGCTACGAAAGATAAAGGCACAATTACGGGTGCTCTACGCATCAGGGTATGCGCGAAGCGCACTACCGCTTCAGTTCGGCCTCGATGAAGACATTGCGTTTTTACGGAAACCTTATTCTCGCGAGCAATTAGGTCAGGCGCTACGCGCCGTTTTGTCGACGTAGGCAGCCTGTAAGCGGGCGCAGCTTCAATGCAACGCCTGCGAATGCGCCAGACGGCTCAGCGCCGCCATATCCAGCAACTCAATGTCACGCCGCGTGACGTTCAGCAGGCCCAGTTTCTGAAACCGGGAGAACACACGACTGACGGTTTCAAGCGTGAGACCCAGGAAGCTGCCAATTTCTGCGCGCGTCATGCGCAACATGAAGCGCCGTGCCGAAAACCCGCGCGCTGAAAATCGCTGTGACAGGTCAAGCAGGAACGCGGCGACGCGCTCATCGGCGTTAAGTAAACCGAGTGCTGCCATCCAGCCGTGCTCGTCACGCAGGGCTGCGCTCATGCGATGATAAAGAAAGCGTGCTACGGCGGGGTTTTCCGCAGCGAGAGCCTCGATAGACTCGAATGGAACTTCAACAATCGCGCACAGGTCAATCGCGATGACTGTAGTGCTGTGCGCGCCACCATCGATAGCCTCCATACCCAGAATGTCCCCCGGCATCGGAAAGCAGAGAATCTGTTCACGACCATCCTCCTGAATAAGCATGCGTTTCGCAGCGCCCGATTTCAGAAAGAAGACTGAACGGAACGCGTCACCGGCACGATGAATCGCCGTGCCCTCTGTCACCACTCGCACGCGACCGAGCGCAACCACCTCTGCCAGCACCGCGTCGCGAGATGCAGCAGTGCGGGTGGCGAGCAGCGCAGCACAACCGACGCGGACGTACGGCGTTACTGAATGGACTTGCGAATACATGACAGTGACTCCTGTGTGCATACCAACTTGGCATGGTTCACACTATCCAGCGCGCTCGCAAACCTTGTATGAACGATCAGTAACAGTGTGTAACGGAACGGGAGCCCGCAGCACGCGCCGCAGGCTGCATGAAAATCAGGTGGTCGCGCTGGTCATTAGCGCATCGCGATATATCAACACAGGCACAGGCGAGATATGCAGAAGGCGCGTGGTGACACTGCCCATTATGAAGCGACCCACTGCGCCACGACCGTGAGTGCCGATGACGATGAGGTCGCAACCCATCTCGTTAACGGTTTTTTCAATAAGCGACTCAGCACGGCTACTCACAGCGCTGACGGACTGATTGGCAACGCCGGCTGCATCTGCGATTTTTTTTGCCTCGCCCAGAATTTTTTCGCTGTCCAGACTGATGCTGCGCTCAAACATATCTTGCGCCTTACTGTCCATCAGCGCGAAATCAGCGGCGTACGGGGTAATGTACGGCACCTTGGCGTGCAGTAATACCACCTGAGCGTTTACCTCAGCGGCCAGTTTGACGCCCGTCGCAACCGCTTTAAGCGCCAACTCTGAACCATCAATAGGAATCAAAATTTTCTTGAACATACGTGCTCCTTTTCGGTGAGAGATCACGATACTGCGATCCCTTCGATCAAGGGGCTCGGACGACCGCGTTTATTGACGTAGGACAAAGCGCAGCAAATTTGAGGCCTGAAAAATGCTCCTTTCCGGCCAAATTGACGTTAACGTCAATTTGGCCGGATTTCTGCGACAATCCAAAATCGCGCCCAACATGCGTTGTGGCATGAGCCGCAATGGAGCTTTTCGCATGTCAAATCTCGACACCAAAAACCTGATCTACCGCCCGAAAAACAAGGTCCGGTTTGTCACCGCTGCCAGCCTCTTCGACGGGCACGATGCGGCCATCAACATCATGCGTCGCATCATTCAAGGCAGTGGCTGCGAGGTCATTCATCTGGGCCACAACCGCAGCGTGAAAGAGGTTGTCGACGCCGCACTGCAAGAGGATGTGCATGGCATTGCGATGTCGTCGTATCAAGGCGGACACGTCGAATACTTCAAATACATGATCGACATGCTTAAAGAGGCAGGCGCAGGGCACATCAAGGTCTTCGGCGGAGGCGGTGGCGTGATCGTACCGACTGAAATTGCTGAGCTGCATGCCTATGGTGTGGCACGAATTTTCTCGCCGCAAGATGGCGCGAAGCTGGGCTTGCAGGGCATGATTAACGAGATGATCGCCGCCTGCGATCATGACGTGTCGACGCCGCCGCTGACGCTTGACGCACTCAAGTCTGGCGACCGTAACGCGCTCGCTCGCTGGATCACCATGCTTGAAGCGGGCACTGTCGATGCAGCCACGGTCAAGGCATTGCACGAGGCAGCCGCAGAGCAGAAAACGCCAAGCCTTGGCATCACAGGCACCGGGGGCGCGGGCAAATCTTCGCTGACCGATGAGCTGGTTCGTCGCTTTCGCATTGACCAGAACGACCAGCTGAAGATCGCCATCATTTCAATCGATCCGTCACGCCGCAAATCAGGCGGCGCATTGCTCGGCGACCGCATTCGCATGAATGCGCTCAGTTGCGTCGCGGGTCACGAGAACATTTACATGCGCTCGCTGGCAACGCGCGATTCGGGCGGATCGGAGATTTCAAAAGCCTTGCCCGATGCGGTCGCCGCATGCAAAGCCAGCGGTTTTGACCTGATCTTTGTTGAAACCTCTGGCATCGGCCAGGGCGACGCCGCCATCGTGCCGCATGTCGATGCGTCGCTGTACGTGATGACGCCCGAGTTTGGCGCCGCCAGTCAACTCGAAAAGATCGACATGCTGGACTTTGCCGATTTCGTCGCGATTAACAAGTTTGACCGCAAAGGCGCGAAGGATGCACAGCGTGATGTGCGCAAACAGGTGCAGCGCAACAAGGAAGCTTGGGGCACCCCAACTGACCAGATGCCGGTGTTCGGTACGATGGCGAGCCGCTTTGCAGACGATGGCGTGACTGCGCTGTATCAGGCGATTGCGCCGCTTCTAGTTGCCAAATCTGGTGGTGCACTGAAGCTCGCCGCTGGCAAGCTTGCAACCGTTGACACGCGTGCATCGTCGCAAACGCAAGCCATCGTGCCCGCGAACCGCGTGCGCTATCTAGCCGAGATTGCGGATGCGATGCGGGGTTATCACCGCTGGGCGGATGGGCAGGCGCGCATTGCCCGCGAGAGACAGCAGGTGCTGGGGACAAAGCGAATGCTAGGTTCGGCCCCTCCTCCCCTTGCGCATGTGCCTGCTGGCACTAGTGAGTGCCGGGGTTGGGGTGAGGGGGCTGCGCGCGCACTCGACCACCTAATTGAAGAAAAATCCCAAGCCCTAGACCCCCGCTCCAAAAAACTCCTGGACATGTGGCCGCAAACCGTCGCCAGCTACTCAGGCGACGAGTACGTCGTCAAAATCCGCGACAAGGAACTGCGCACTGCCCTCACCTACACATCCCTTTCCGGCAGCAAGATCAAGAAGGTCGCGCTGCCCCACTATGAAGATGACGGCGAAATCCTCAAGTGGCAGTTGAAAGAGAACGTGCCTGGCAGCTTCCCGTTCACCTCTGGCGTGTTCGCCTTCAAGCGTGAGAACGAGGATCCGACGCGCATGTTCGCAGGCGAGGGCGACGCGTTTCGCACCAACCGCCGCTTCAAGAAGGTCAGCGAAGGCATGCCCGCCAAGCGCCTGTCCACGGCCTTCGATAGCGTCACGCTCTACGGTAACGACCCGGCCGTTCGCCCGGACATTTACGGCAAAGTCGGCAACTCTGGCGTGTCGATCGCAACCGTGGAGGACATGAAGGTGCTCTACGACGGCTTTGATCTTTGCGCGCCGAACACTTCCGTCTCCATGACCATCAACGGCCCCGCGCCGACGATTCTCGCGTTCTTCATGAACACCGCGATTGCGCAGCAGCTCACCAAATTCCGCGCCGACAACAAGCGCGAACCGACCGATGACGAGTACGCGAAGATCAAGGCGTGGACGCTGGAGAATGTGCGCGGCACGGTGCAGGCGGACATTCTGAAAGAAGATCAGGGTCAGAATACCTGCATCTTCTCCACCGAGTTTTCGCTCAAGGTGATGGGCGACATCCAGCAGTATTTTGTACAGAATAAAGTGCGCAATTTCTACTCGGTATCGATCAGCGGCTATCACATCGCCGAGGCCGGCGCGAACCCGATTTCGCAGCTCGCGTTTACGCTGTCAAACGGTTTCACGTTCGTTGAGGCTTACCTCGCGCGCGGCATGCACATCGATGACTTCGCGCCGAACCTGAGCTTCTTTTTCTCAAACGGCATGGACCCCGAATACACCGTGCTCGGCCGCGTGGCGCGCCGCATCTGGGCCGTCGCGATGCGTGAAAAATACGGCGCGAACGAGCGTAGTCAGAAGCTCAAATATCACATTCAAACCAGCGGCCGCAGCCTGCATGCGCAGGAGATCCAGTTCAACGACATTCGCACCACGCTGCAAGCGCTGATCGCGGTGTACGACAACTGCAACAGCCTGCACACCAACGCATTCGACGAAGCGATCACCACGCCGACCGAAGAATCGGTACGCCGCGCGATGGCGATCCAGCTCATCATCAACCGCGAATGGGGCCTCGCCAAAAACGAA
>JAYVNO010000050.1:0-6839 GCA_043758415.1 Burkholderiales bacterium | reverse complement strand
CGCCATGTTGAAACCCCAGTCTAGATGCGGCTCGCCGCGATACTGAATATGTATACAGCATATGCTGGGCGCTTGTCTGAGGCACGTAACTAATCAGGTCATAAGTTAACACGCCCGATTTTCGCGACAAGCGCAATTGAGCAGGTCCCGAAACCGGCCACGAAATCTTGTGGCGACGCCAACAAGCATGCTTACGCCGCTGGCGCTATGGCGTGCATAACGAACGCGTGCGTGTCGTCTGTTGCGCGGGCGGGCTTCATCATTTTGCGCTAACTGGCCAAGGCGTCTGCTCCATCCCGCTACTTCGCAAACAGATTCTCAATATGCTCAAACGCCTTGAACTCGATGGCGTTGCCGGACGGGTCGAGGAAGAACATGGTGGCTTGTTCGCCCGGCTCGCCCTTGAAGCGGATGTGCGGCTCAATGATGAAGTGGGTGCGGGCGGCTTGCAGGCGGTCGGCTAGTTCGTGCCATTGCTTCATGCTGAGTACGACGCCGAAGTGGCGGCAGGGTACGTTGTCGCCGTCAACCTCCGAGGTCTTGGCCATTGAGCATTCGTCCGGCGCGAGGTGCGCGACGATTTGATGACCGTAAAAATCGAAATCCACCCAGTGCGGGCTGGAGCGGCCTTCCTTGCAGCCGAGCAGATCGAGATAGAAGCTGCGCGCGGCGGCGAGATCGTGGGTGGGGAAGGCGAGGTGGAAGGGCTGGATCGACATGGATGCGCTCGGGTAGTTTTGCGTGCATCCATTCTATTGAGCGCGATGGCGGATGTGTAGGAGCGGCCTTGGCCGCGATTTCTCTTGGCATAGTCGAGATCGCAGCCAGCACCGCTGCTACAACAACATGCAATCCGGCGGGCACTTCAGGCGAACCGCATTAACGCACCTTGCCTACAGCGCGTAATTCGCGTGATGACTGATTCGGGGAATTTGCTTGAGTCGCTAAACTCCGCGCCTGCTAAAAATTATTCAACCAGAAGACACGATGCCTGAATCCTTGATCGCGCGATTAGCGCGAGACGTTGTTATCACTGCCCAACAGGCAACCGCTGCCGTTGGCCTGCTTGATGAGGGTGCCACGGTGCCGTTTATTGCGCGCTATCGCAAGGAAGCTACGTTTGGTCTGGACGACATTCAGCTACGCTTGCTGGAAGAGCGGCGGGGTTATCTGCGCGAACTTGATGCCCGTCGCAACACGGCGCTGGCATCGATCACCGGGCAGGGCAAACTGAGCGACGCGCTGGCGCTGGCGCTGGATCGCGCGACGACCAAGCAGGAGCTTGAAGACCTATATGCGCCATACAAGCAGAAGCGTCGCACCAAGGCTCAGATTGCGCGCGCGGCGGGGTTGCAGCCGCTGGCGGATGCGCTGTTTGCTGATCCGACACTCACGCCTCTGGTTGAAGCTGCGAAGTTTTTGAATGCCGATGCTGGATTCACCGAGGCACAAGCCTGCCTCGACGGTGCACGCGACATTCTTTCGGAGCAGTGGGCGGAGGATGCAAGTCTGGTTGGCAAGATGCGCGAGTGGCTGTGGCAGAACGGGTTATTTGAAAGCAAAGTAGTTGAGGGCAAAGAAAAAGACGGCGACAAATTTCGCGATTATTTTGAGTACGGCGAGCCGATTGGCAAGGTGCCATCGCATCGTGCGTTGGCGGTGTTTCGCGGGTGGTTGGCCGAGGTGTTGACGGTGAAGCTGGCGCAGCGTTTGCCGATCCCTCCCCCTTGGGGGGAGGGTGCCCGGAGGGCGGGAGAGGGAGGTGGCATTGCGGACGGTGTTGGTGTGCAGAGTCCCTCTCCCCAACCCTCCCCCCGAGGGGAAAGGAGTTTTTCGCCGTGCGAAGGCATGGTCGCGTCGCAAATTCAGTGGTCTCATCAGGGCCGTGCGGCCGACGATTGGCTAAAACGCGTGGTGAGCTGGGCATGGAAGGTGAAGCTCGCGCCCTCGCTGGAGCGCGATCTGTTCGCCAAGTTGCGTGAAGGTGCCGAGGAGGTGGCGATCAAGGTGTTTGGTGACAACGTACGTGACCTGATGCTCGCTGCACCCGCAGGAAACAAAGTGGTAATGGGCCTCGATCCCGGCATTCGCACCGGCGTGAAAGTCGCGGTCGTGGATTCGACCGGCAAGGTGGTCGCGATCAGCACGGTGTATCCGCATGAACCGCGCAAAGATTGGGATGGTTCGCTGCACACGTTGCGCAAGTTGTGCGAAACGCATGGCGTGCAATTGATCGCAATTGGCAACGGCACGGCGAGCCGGGAAACCGACGCGCTGGCGGCTGATCTCGTCAGGCAACTCGGCGGTGGCGCTACCAAGGTGATCGTGTCGGAAGCCGGTGCATCGGTGTACTCGGCGAGCGAATTCGCGTCGCAGGAGTTGCCCGATCTCGACGTGAGCATTCGCGGCGCTGTAAGCATCGCGCGGCGCTTGCAGGACCCATTGGCAGAGCTGGTGAAGATCGATCCGAAGTCCATCGGCGTCGGCCAATATCAACACGACGTGAATCAATCGCTGCTCGCGAAAAAACTCGATGCAGTGGTGGAGGATTGCGTGAACTCGGTCGGCGTGGATGTAAATCTCGCGTCAGCTCCTTTGCTGGCCCGCGTCGCTGGACTGTCTGCGAGCAACGCGCGCAGCATCGTCTCGCATCGCGAAGAGCACGGCGCGTTTCTGGATCGCGAGGCGATTCGCAAAGTCTCCGGCATTGGACCTAAAACCTTCGAGCAATGCGCCGGCTTTTTGCGCATTCGGGACGGGTCGAATCTGCTCGACGCAAGCGCGGTTCACCCAGAAAGTTACGCGCTGGTGCAGAAAATCATCGAGCGCGCGAAAGAGCCCTTGTCGGAATTGCTGGGTAATGCCGCAGCGTTGAAATCAGTCTCGGTGAATGCATTCATAGGCGATGGCGTAGGCGAAATCACCGTGCGCGATGTGCTCGCTGAGCTTGAGAAGCCGGGCCGCGATCCGCGCCCTGAGTTCAAGGTGGCGAAGTTCAACGACGGCGTGAACGACATCAAGGATTTAGTTGTTGGCATGATCCTGGAGGGCACGGTCACCAACGTTGCAGCGTTCGGCGCGTTCGTCGACGTCGGTGCGCATCAGGACGGCCTGGTGCATGTGTCGCAACTCGCCAACAAATTTGTGAAAGACCCCAAGGACGTGGTCAAGACGGGCCAGATTGTGAAGGTGAAAGTGGTTGAGGTCGATGTGGGGAGAAAGCGCATCGCACTGACCATGCGGCTCGACGCCGCGCCCGTGGTGCGTGAGCGGGCTTCCGAGCCGCGCGAAGTGCGTGGCGACTCCGGGCACCGTGATTTTGCCGCGCACAATGCCCGGCAACGCCCCAAGCAGGCAAAACCCGATGGCGCGATGGCCGCCGCGTTTGCGTCTTTCAAGCGTAGGTAGCACTCAAAATAGCAACAACGCGCGCTGAGGGGTGACAGAGCCCTTCGCCATTGGTTAAGGCGGGCAGGACTCGTGCAATTCTGGTTTGCTCGTATCTGGCTTCGCTCGCGCGATTGTGCGGGCTGGCTTTTGATCGTGTAGTGAATCAGGGAGCGCCCAATGTCTCCACGTAAATTGTTGCGTCGGTTCGCGCCGCTTTTGGCCGTTGCGGTCACCTTGAACGCGTCGGCGCAATCGGTGACGGTTGTTGAGTACTACAACAAGACGCTCGAAGCGCACTTCATCACCGGTCGCGCCACTGAGCAGGCCGCGCTTGACGGCGTTGCTGATTTTCAGCGTACCGGAATGGCGTTTCAGGCGACCGCTGTTGCCACCGCGGCGGCCAGCCAGACCAAGATTTGTCGCTTTTACATCAGCGTTGCTTCGCCCTACGTCAGTTCACACTTCTATGGGCGGCAAGGCATCGATTGCGAATCCATTCGCGCACAGAATCTGGCGGGATTTTCGTGGGAAGACTATGACTTTGCGACTCAGCAACCGACCGCGGGAGCCTGCCCGGCGGGAACAACCACTATCTTTCGCGGCTTTCGTGCCGCTGCGGGCGGCAAGACGTCGAATCATCGCTACAGCTCGAGTCAGGCGACCTACGATGCTGCGATTGCTGCGGGCTATGTGGGTGAGGGCGCGGCGTTCTGCGTCACGGCGGCGGCGGCAACCCTGATTACCGGTCCCGTGGCGACGGCGGTCGGCGTGCCGAACGGGACAGCGGTCAGCGCGAGCATTGGCCCTGTCGGCGGCACGCTCACTAGCGCGGATGGCAAGCTGATGTTGACCGTTCCCGCCAATGCCGTGTCCGGCTCGACCACGTTCACCATTCAACCGATCAGCAATGAGGCACCGGGCGGTGCCAGTCAAGCTTACCGAATGCTGCCCGACGGGCAGACCTTCGCCGCGCCGGTCAAGCTTGCCTTTAGCTACGACGATCAGGACCCACGCGGCGCCGATCCCGATGCGCTCGGCGTGGCCTATCAGGACACAAAACGCTTCTGGCGTTCGCTTAAAACGGTGCAGCTGGATCAGGTGGGTCGTAAGTTGACGGTATCAACATCGCACTTTTCCGACTGGACGTCGCACCTCACAGGGCTTCAGCTTCAGCCCGGACAGGCTTCCGTTGCGGTGGGCAAGTCCATCGGTCTATTGCTGGTGAACTGCAAAACCTTTGAAGTGACCGACGAGCTTCAAAGTTTGACGCTGGCATGTGTGCCGCCATTTTTCACGGCGACCGCTTCCGGATGGGCGGTGAACGGCGCACCCGCCGGCGTCACCGCGCTTGGGCTGGTAGCCAGGACGAGTGACATCAGTGCGACCTACACCGCGCCTGCCACGAAACCATCGCCGAATCGGGTGGCAGTGAGCACTCAAGTGGTCGGTGCAGCAAGAAGTATCACCGTCGTTTCCAACATCACGATTTTTGACGATTCGTGGGTTGGCACTGGCAAAAGTGTTACCTGTACGGCAGATGGCTGCGGCGGCAACGGAGCGGCTGAAGTTACATGGATTCTGGACAAGACGGTTGACAACGTCGCCAGCTACGTACCTAGCGGCACTGCAAGCCTCGTGGGCCTGGTATGCAGTTTTGCGCCATCAAGCGTGGCGATCAAAAGCGATGACGGATTTCTGACTGTTAACTACAACACGAACCCGCCAACCTATCAGGGCTACGGATCGAGTGGGTGGATGGCGCTCGTGACCTGCCCCGGTGGCGGCGGCTCGACAGCTGGCTTCGCTGGGGCGATTTTTTTTGGAGGCAACAAAGGGCCTGGAGGGGCGTTCGCTGAGGGCTTGGTCAGCGTGGATGGATTGACCATTGAGGGAAGCGATACTTTGGTTATTCCTGGGGCGTCATCTACGCACTTTGACTGGAAATTCACCCGCAAGCCCTGACGTACCGCGCGCAAAGGCGAGTCGGTGCGCTGCGCATCCGGTGATTGATGCCATTTGTGCGGCGGCGCGGCGCGCGCTGTAGTTTCGGATCAACACACTGCTGCTTTCTTGCCTTGTGGACGCGACGAGGATCGCGCCTGCAGATTTGCGAAAAGCCGCTTGGCTAAACCGTATTGCGGCGTGGCGGGAGAAAGCCATGAAACATCGCTGTAACGATGTTGTCGTTGTTGTTCGCCGTGTCGGTGTGTGCGGACTATGTAACAACCGAACTTTCCAGCGTCAACGGCGTGACGAGTCACGGCGCACCGGTGCCCACAATCTGCTGGCCACCAGATATCGTAACCCCAGGCTGGATTGAAGGTTTCGATGGGCGTGAACGATCAATTAGGTTGTGCCGATATCTCGGATTAGGCGCAGGATTTCTCGCGATTACGTCTTATCCTCTCAACCTCGTTGCCGAGGCACCGGGGTATCAAATAACTGAGTCCAACACCCGCTGCAAAATTTCGGATCTCCGCGGCAAACAGGGCAGGTCATCCTGGTAGGCACAGAAACCATTGCTGTATCCGCAGGCACGTATAAGACCTGCAAGTTCAGCACTCAGATTACGACCGACTATACCGCCATTGGACGCACAGACATATGGCGTACGATCACTTGGGTTTCTGCGGGAATAGGCATCGTGAAGTCGGAAATCCAAGACACAACCAGCTCAGGATTCGGCCCGAATTTCCCGATTACGAGCACCAGCGTCACGGCAGCGTCAGGCCAACGGCTTTGACCTTAAGCGCGCTCAGCTAGACGCGCGGCGCCGCCGCTCCAGATACGCCTGCAACTCGCCGACCACCCCTTTGCGGAAGGCAAGCACGCAGAGCACAAAGATCACGCCGATGATGACGGTGACCCAGGAGCCGACTTTGTCGGCGAGCAGGTTTTGTAGCGAGATGACAATACCCGCACCAAACACCGGGCCGAAAAAGGTGCCGACGCCGCCGAGCAGCGTCATCAAAATCACCTCACCCGACATTGACCAATGCACATCCGACAGCGTGGCAAACCCCATGACCAGTGTTTTGAGTGAGCCAGCCAAGCCTGCGAGCGCGGCGGAAAGCACGAACGCCAACAGCTTGTAACGATCCACCTGGTAGCCGAGTGAAATGGCGCGTGGTTCGTTTTCACGAATCATCTTGAGTACCTGGCCGTATGGCGAATTGACGATGCGCGAAATCGCGAGAAAGCTCGCGACGAAAATCGCCACTACAAGGTAGTACATCGCGGTGTCCGACTCAAGTGAAATCATGCCGAACAGCGCGCCGCGCGGCACACCCTGCAATCCATCTTCGCCGCCAGTGAACGAGGCTTGCAAGCAGACGAAGTACACCATCTGTGCGATGGCCAGAGTGATCATCGCGAAGTAAATACCCTGACGGCGGATGGCCACGGCACCTACCACCAAGCCGATCAATCCTGATGCGATAGCACCGGCC
>JAYVNO010000049.1:0-6865 GCA_043758415.1 Burkholderiales bacterium | reverse complement strand
TCATCTGTAACTCCTGCTTGCCAGACCGTCATCGGTCCAGCGTGAGGCCCAGAGTTTCCACTTATTCCACTGTTCAGTTTTGCGAAGCCACTTCTGTCAGCCCACAGGTGTGACTGAAGCCGGCTGAAACTTGGATCGTGGTCGGGTCGAGCTGGCTGGGCTGCGCGAGGCCGACCTGCGGCAGCGCCAGCGCGCAGAGGAGCAGGAGCGCAAGTCGCCAGCGTGCATGCCACGCATGCAGCCGATGCGCTACGCGCCACGGTTGACCTGCTGGACCACGGTTGCGGTGAACGCTTCCGCTAGTTGAGCGAGCTGAGCGCGACGACCGGTTGGCATGATGGATGATTGACTTTGAATGCAGCGACATAAGCCTGAAGGACGGGGTGTAGGATAAATACTGGCCTGCAACCGCGTGGAGGTCTATACGAATCAAGTCGTTGGCGCGCTGCTGTGAGGTGACACAATAACGCGGTGAGGCGGGCATATTTCCAGCGTATGCTGGTCTATGGCTCTACGCTGCAACGTCCATTTGGTCGGCGCTACAGCGCGGTTTAGGCATAAACTCGATAATCTGGAAATTCGGACACAGCCCCTGACCAATAGCCGTTTTGCTAAAAAAGCTGTTGGCGTAAGCTGCACGTCAACGACGCCACAGACACACAGGGAACAGCGCGACACGAACTGCTCTCATCTGGAATCCACCCATGGGCACCTCTAAAAATTCATTTTTTGGGGATGCAGTGTTAGGCGCGGGGCGCGCAGCAACCGGAATGTACGCGCAGGTCACATGAGGATTGCGAGCACCCCGTAACAACACAATGCGCCCCACAAATGAATTTTTAGAGGTGCCCTGCAGCTGGATGGCTGATTCCGCCATTTATTCAGCGGGACTCTAACGTTGACCCACAAATAGCGTTTTCAAATCAGGCGTTATCGTAGCTGTCACGCGCGGAGCCCGATGACGAGAAACTTCTGGAGTGGTTCGCATTTTCCGGCGTGCAAACGGAGGCGGAGGCGGAGGCGGAGGCGGAGGCGGATTCGTAACGCGGATTGACGCGTAGGCACCGGGCGGCGCGTAGCGTTCTTTTGATGGTGACACGTGAGAGGTAGTAACTTTTCCGTTAAATTCAGGTTGTATAAGGGCTACAGTCGTATTTATCTATAAGTCGACTTTGTACGTTTATACGCGCTCTGCCCGCATTAGACAAGGCATTCAGCAAAAAGCTATGATTCTTCTATATCGCTAACCCCGTTTGCCGAGCTGCTTCGTTTCAGTCTTTACGCACCTCATCTCGGGTTGCCCCAGAAGCTTCAAGGAGCGCACCATGTTTCGCAAAATTCTTTTCACCGCCGTATTTGCAGCGACTGCTAGCGCGTCGATGAATGCCCCGGCTATTGGCCGTCTGGCCGACGTCACGGTCATTGACCGGTCGTCTGGTCAGACTCTGCCCGTGTATTTGTATCGGGGGGAATATTGGGTCGCGGGCACGCCTGGTGCCGCGTATTCAGTTGCGGTCACCAACGGCTCCGGCGGCCGTGTCATGGCGGTCATGTCGGTGGACGGTGTGAATGTGCTCAACGGGCAGACTGCGGGCGTCGACCAGTCGGGTTATGTGTTTAACCCTTACCAGCGGTATGAAGTGACAGGCTGGCGCAAGAGCAATCAGGAAGTCGCAACCTTTGAATTTGTTGCCTCGCCCGCTTCGTACGCTGCGCGCACCGGTCGACCGGCCAACGTGGGCGTGATCGGCGTGGCGATTTTCAAAGAACGCCTGTATCAGCCGCCGGTCAGCGTGACCCCGCCCACTTATCGCTACCGTGGCAGCGACGGCACCTACGAGGAGCGCCGGCGCGCGCCCTCTGAAACTGGCGCCGCCGACGGCACGCTCGCGCGGCCAGCACCGTCGGCGGCGCAAAGCGCGCCAGGTGGAGGGCAGAAGCACGCAGAGGCTTCCGACGCGCGCGATAAGCTTGGTACCGGGCACGGCGAACGCGAGTGGTCTGAGGTATTGAACACCAGCTTTGATCGTGCACAATCGGTTCCGAACGAAACAATTCGCATCCGCTACGACAGCCCAGAAAATCTTGTTTCGATGGGTGTGATTCAGCGGCCACGCCCTGATCGCCCCTGGTATCGCGCCCCGAATGCGTTCCCGGAAAGCCTCGGGTACGTGCCAGACCCACCACGCTATTCGCGCTAGGCTTTGTCACCTCCCCGCGCCCCTTGCGGGGTGCGGGGTAACTTGGCAGGGAGGAAGACCTTGCTCCGCAATCCACCGACCCCTCGCCCAGCCGGCGAGGGATAAGGCCATGAGGGCGACAGTGCGGCGATAATCGTGCGCATGCCTACGCCCCCTTCATCCACTCAGGACACCAGCGACGAGGCCCTGATGCAATCCTTTGCGCGGGGCGAAATGAATGCGTTTGAACAGCTTTATGACCGGCACGAAACAGGCGTCTGGCGCTTTGTGTTTCGCAGCGTGCAGAATCAGGCGGTGGCCGACGATTTGGTGCAGGATTTGTGGTTTGCCGTAGCGCGCACGGCGGCCCGTTATGAGCCGACCGCCAAGTTCAGGACGTGGCTGTTCACGATGGCGCGCAATCGCGTCGTTGATTACATTCGGACCGCCAAACATCACGTCAGCATTGATGCAGAAAACGACGACGGTGAATCGATGTTTTCGGATCTGGCAGCGGAGTCGCGTTTGGGACCGTTGCGACAGCTCAGCTCAAAGGAACAAGCCAAGGCGCTGCTGGACGCCATTGAGCAATTGCCGGAGGACCAGCGCGAGGCATTTTTGATGCAGGCGGAGGGCGACATGAGTGTGGAAGAAATCGCAGCGGCCACCGGTGTCTCGTTTGAGACAGCGAAGAGCCGATTGCGCTATGCCCGCAGCAAACTTAAAGTCCTGCTCGCAGATTTCGCGGAGGTGTCAGCATGAGCCAAAGTACCGAAGCGACGCGCCCCGATCCGCTGCTGGACGCCTACCGGCAGGCTAGCGTTCTTGAAGGTGCACGCGCCGGTGTCAATTTGCGTGCGACCGTGCTCGCGCATGCGCGTGTGGTGGCGCAATCGTCACCCAACGCGGCTGCTCTGACAGGTTTGGCGGGTTTGACCGACGCCACGCGCGCCACACCTGCGGCTAACGAGCAACGACCGATTTGGCGATTGGCGGCGGGTGTCATGATAGGGCTGATCGGGGTCTGGATTTTTCAGCTCACGCGTCCGTCGGCAGCACCCGATACGACACTCGCTGCGGCGGATGTGGCTGATGTTGTAGCTGCTGCGCAGGCCGACAAGGCGCGCGCCGCAGTGCCTGCGGGTGCCGCGCTGCCCCCCTTACCCTCATCAGTTGCGGCAGCAGCCCCGGGGGCGTCGGTGGCGGTCGCTGCGGTATCGGTTGCCACTGACAGCGCTCAAAAACCTGCCAACGCCGCGCGTGCGCGACCATCCGAGGCCGGTCTGCCCGAACGAAACCCGGCGATGGTAAGTGCGCCTGCGCTCAGAGAATTACCGGATCGGCCTCTGGTGTTTACGGGTGCGGGCGTTCCCTCCGCGCCCGTCGCTGCTCAAGCCGCGGCACCTGCGTCAGCGTCGACTGCCAACGCATCGACGGCTGCCATGGCCGAAGAACTCGTCATCGCCGCAGCCGAAGTGCGCAAATCGGCAAAAGTTCAGTCCCGGCCTGAAGCTTCGACGGCAGCAGCGACCGTTCCCGCGCCGTCATCCGCACCCGCCGTAGCTGCACCTAACGCGTTTCCGGCGCAAGCATCGGAAGCGGCGAGCGCAACAGCTGCTGCTCCGCGTCCGGTCGCAGCTGCCGCCGCGTCAAGGTCGCAGCGCGCTGCACTGCTGGGTGATGCAACGTCGCGCGGTCGGCTCGGCGAGCCAGAACTGGCCATGTTCACAGCCGTGCGGGCAGGTGACCTATCCGCTCTGCGCATTGCGATCACCCGCGGTGCCAACGTCAATAGCAAAGACGAAGGTGGCCGCACGCCATTGCAAATTGCCCGCGAACGCGCCGACACCGAAACGATACGGGCGCTTGACGCTGCGGGCGCGCGGTAACTGGCGCTGTTTCAGTACCCACCGGAACACGACCCTTGCGGCTACAACGTGGCAAACATCGCAGCCACTGCCGCGCCCATCACGGCGGTCGCCAGCCATCCCAACCAGCGCAGCCGTTTGCCAATGGTGAAGCGACCCATCACGCGCTCGTTGCTTCCAAGCAGCATCATCACCACCATGATCGGCAACGCAATCACGCCGTTGATCACCGCACTCCAGAACAGTGCCTTGATCGGATCAATCGAGGTGAAATTAAGCACCACGCCGCCTAGAGTTGCCAGCGCGATGATGGCGTAAAACTCCTTTGCTTCGTGCAGCTTTTTGTCGAGCCCCGAGCCCCAGTCAAAGCTCTCGACAACGGCATAAGCCGCTGATCCCGCGAGTACCGGAACCGCCAACATGCCCGTGCCAATGATGCCCAGACTGAACAGCAAAAACGCGAAATCACCCGCCAGCGGACGCAGCGCTTCAGCCGCTTGCGCCGAGGTTTGTATGTCGGTGATGCCCGCTTGATGCAGCGTGGCCGCCGCACTCAAGATAATGAAGAATGCCACCAGATTTGAAAACCCCATGCCGATGTAGGTGTCCCATTTGATGCGGCGCAAATGACCGCGCGCTGCGTCCAGCGTGATGGGCTTTCCCGCCTCATGGTGTGCACGCAAATCCTCCATTTCCTGCGCCGCCTGCCAGAAGAAAAGATACGGGCTGATGGTCGTGCCAAACACCGCCACAATCATCGTGATGCTCTCGCGCGTGATCGCCATTTGCGGCCACGCGATGCGCTGCGCCACCTCAAACCACGGCACATGAATGCTGAACACGACCGCCACATAGGCGAGCAGCGCTAGCGTCAACCACTTGAGATAGCGCACGTATTTTTGATACGGAATAAACACCTGCAGCAGCAGACATAGCAAACCGAAAGTCACCGAATACACATGCGACGAGCCGCCCAGCAGCAAACGCAACGCCTCCCCCATCGCGGCGATGTCGGCCGCAATGTTGATAGTGTTGGCGAGCATCAACAAGCCGACAATGCTGTACAGCACAGGCTTCGGGTATTGGGCCTTGATGTTGGCAGCCAAGCCGCGCCCCGACAGGCATCCGAGCCGTGCGCTCACCATCTGAATGCCGCACATTAGTGGGTAAGTAAACACTACCGTCCATAGCATGCTGAAGCCAAACTGCGCACCGGCCTGCGAGTAGGTCGCAATTCCGCTCGGATCATCGTCGGCTGCGCCGGTGATGAGGCCGGGGCCGAGCTGTTTTAGCGCGGAATAGTCGCTGCTATTTTTGTTGCTTTCCATCACGCGCACCCAGTCTCAAATTGCCGCGATGATGCACTACCTGGCCTGACGATGCACTGACGATCATCAAGTAGGCTGGGTCGCGACCCAGCCCCACGTTGCCACGATGCTCAGTTGATCGACCCAGCCTACATGACGACACCCCGACACGTCTTGGCCTATGTCGCTTCGGGCCGCTGCACCCGATACCAGGCCGCATAAATCGCGGGCACCGCGAGCAGCGTGAGTGCCGTAGCCACAACCAGGCCCGCCATGATCGCGACCGCCATCGGCCCCCACAGCACGCTGCGCGTCAACGGAATCATCGCGAGGACTGCCGCTGCCGCCGTCAACGTGATCGGCCGGAAACGGCGCACGGCTGCCTCGCGTGCTGCCATCCACGCGTGCGTGCCCGTCGCCATATCCTGCTTGATCTGGTCAATCAGGATGATGGTGTTCCTCATAATGATGCCCATCAGTGCGATCACGCCGAGCATAGCGACGAAGCCGAACGGCATGCGGAACATCAGCAAGCCAATGGCGACACCGACGATGCCGAACGGTGCCGTGAGCAACACGATTGCGGTCAGCGAAAAGCTCTGCAATTGCAGCATCAGCAACAACAGCCACGCGAAGATCATCAGCGGCACACCGGCGCCGATGGAGCTTTGCGCCTTGGTGTTTTCGTCATACGCGCCGCCCGCTTCGATGCGATAGCCGGGTGGCATTTTGGCGCGAATGTCGTTGAGCTGCGGATCGATGCCCGCTGACACATCCGGCGCTTGCACGCCGTCCACAATATCCGAGCGCACCGACAGCGTAGGCACCCGCGAGTAGCGGCGGATAATCGGTTCTTCCATCACCTGCGTGACACTCGCAACCTGTGACAGCGGCACCGTGCGACCACTCGCTGTCGGTATCTGCAAATCCTCCACTTGCGACACCGCGATGCGCTCAATGGCCGGGCCGCGTAACAGCACATCAATCAGCCGATCCCGCTCGCGAAACTGACCGATGCTCGCGCCCGAAACCGCTGCACCCAGCGCCCGAGATACGGTCAGTGACGTCACACCCAGCGCACGTGCGCGATCCTGATCAACCTCCACCTGCAGCGCAGGCGTACGGTCGCCCCAATCGGTGTTCACCTCAACCGTGCTCGGGTTCTTGCGCAACACAGCGGCCACCTGATCGCCAATCTCTTTGAGCTTTGCGACATCCGGGCCGCTCACCCGGAAGATGATGGGATACGCAACCGGCGGGCCGAGCGGCGTTTTCAACGCGCGGCCACGCACACCGGGGAAGTTGCTGTCGAGTTCCGTTTTCAGCTTCAACGACAAGCGGTCCCGCGCCGCCACACTGTCGGTCAGGATCAGCGTGTGTGAAAAGTTCGGGCGAAACAGCTCCTGATTGAGCGACAAGAAGAAGCGTGGCAGCGAATTGCCGATGCTAGTCACAAACGTGGTTGCGTCTTTGTCCGCCTTGAGCAAGCCCTCCAGCTTTTCGACCTGCG
>JAYVNO010000048.1:0-19867 GCA_043758415.1 Burkholderiales bacterium | reverse complement strand
AAAAAAACGCCACCTTTGGCCCGGCTTGTTTACCAGCAAAATTAACGACAGTGACGGGTCGTGGAAACCTGATGAAATCAGGCAACAAATTAGTCTTTTGCATAAAGACGCGGGCAGCGGCGGGCACATACATTTCAGCGCAGTTGCGTTGATGCAGAACCGGCAGGGCATCGCTGATTTGCTGCGGCGTGAGACGTACGCGACCGATGCGCTGGTGCCAGCGACGCCTTGGCTGCGTGCTTCCACTGCGGCGTCCCCTGGCGCCCTGGTTGCGAACCTGCGCTGTGATGCTGCGGTTGCGGTGCAAGTCAACAAGGGGTGCCGCATCGAGTTGAGCAACACGCCGAAATCAGAAACGCTGCGGTGGGCGGTCTGGGCACAACATGGCGCGAACTGGAGTTTCTCGGCGGCTTCCGGATCGAGTGCGCTGCTGCCGGAACAGATCATGGGAGAGCCACTGCGACAAGCCGTGATTTCGCGTATTGATCGATACGGAGTCGAAGGTGAGCGAAGCACCCTTACCCGACCATGACCCATGAGTATTGAAGCAGGGATAGCTGCAAACGATGCGGCGGGGTGCTGCTTCCTGGGTTTGGATGTCGGCGGCAGCCAGACGCGGTGAGTGCTTGCCACGTCCTCAGGCGAGGTCTTTGAGCAGGGCAGTGCGGCGGGATTCTCTGGCGTTTGCCTGAACGATGACGCTACCGTTCGTGTGGTTCGTGATCGTTTACAGGCCATCGCAGACGTTGTGAATCGTGCGAAACGCGGTCTTCGCCTGTGCCGTGTGCATGCCGGGGTGACTGGCATCGGGGCTGATGCACCGCATTTGATCCCTTTGCTGGCGCGGGTCTTTGCTGTTAGTGCCAATCAGGTTTCGGTCACCAGTGATGCCGAGTTGATTTATCGTGCGCTGCTAGCACCCGGTGAGGGCTATCTTGTTTATGCAGGCACCGGCTCAATTGCTGCCTTCGTCACCGAGGACGGTGCGCTGCTGCGCGCGGGTGGACGCGGCGTGATGCTCGACGATGCGGGCGGCGGCTACTGGATCGCGCGTGAAGCGCTGCGCCGTATCGGGCGGCGCGAAGATGAACAGCCCGGTGCGTGGCATGATTCGCCGATGGCGCAGGCACTGTTTAAACAGGTGGGCGTTGAATCGTCGATTTTTTCTGCGCGCTTCCTGATGGAGCAAGAACGCGGTGCCGTGGGTATGCTCGCACGGGTGGTCGCTGCGCATGCACATGACGACGCGCTGGCGGCCGAGATTCTGTGTGACGCGGGCCTGGAGTTGGCGCGGCTGGCAAGCGCGATGACGGCTCGCTATGGAAAGCGCAAAATTGTGGTGGCGGGTCGCGCGTCGCAATTGCATGCGTCCATTGAATCCGCGATGCGGGGGACGCTGCCAGCAGATGCATTGATTGAGTTTCGGCAAGTGCAGGCGCACCTTGCGGCAGCGAGAATGGCGGCGGCGCAATATTTAGTGAGTGAAGTACAGGAGCGCCCCTGCTCGTGAATCGGATTCGCCAGGCCGAGCCTGATGGCGACCAGCGCGGCTCCTACAATTTGAGGTGATACGGTTTGGCAGCGGGAGGATTATTGTGAAAATGAAGCGAAGCGTCGCGTGCATGACGTTGTTGGCAGCATCGCTGTTAGGCGGTTGCGCCTCGGGCCTGAAAATCGATTCGACGTTCACCGCGACCAGTCAGGACAGTCGTGTGCAGTATCTGATCATCCACTTCACTGCGGAGGACTTTCCACGTTCCTTGAAAGTGCTCACTCAGGGTCCGGTCAGCAGTCATTATCTGGTCACCGAACGGGACGGCCCTACACCTGCAAAAGTCTATCAACTGGTCGACGAAAGCCGTCGCGCATACCATGCGGGCGTGAGCTCATGGAAGGGTGCCACCGCGCTTAACGCGAGTTCCATCGGCATCGAGATCGTCAATCTCGGCGGACAGCGCGGGCCGAATGGATGGGTGTTTCAGGAGTTCGATGGCGAGCAGATTGATCGTGTGGTGGAGTTAGTCAAGGACATCGTTGTTCGTCATCAGATCAAGCCTGAGCGAATCCTCGGTCACAGCGATATCGCACCCACCCGAAAGAACGATCCGGGACCGAAATTTCCGTGGAAGCGACTGGCCGATGCGGGTTTGATTGCGTGGCCTGACGCCAAAGTCGTGGCAGAGCGCAAAGCCGCATACGACGTCGCTTTGCCGAGCGTCACCTGGTTTCAGGAGATACTTGCAAAACACGGCTTCACACTGCCCGCCACTGGCGAACAGGACATGCTCACCACCAGCATCCTCTCGGCGTTCCAGCAGAAGTATCGACCCGCGCGCTTTGATGGACTGCCAGACGCAGAAACGGCAGCAATTCTGGAGGCACTTACGTTGGCTACCTCGAATCCGATCGCGCAACCGTCGGCGGTGCAAGCCGACCCGCTCGACGCACATCAACATTAATCTGCAAGTCATGAACTTTAAATTGATGGGTTTTCGGCTCGGTTGTGTCGCCGCCGTTTGTATTTTTTGCACCACCTCATGCACCATGAAGCCTGAACCCACGCCCAGCACCCGAAACGCTGTCGCTTCAGCGGCAACACCTGCCGTCTTGCCTGCCGCGGCAAAGGAGCAGCTTGATGCCCAGTTGCGCGCTGTGGTGACCGACCCTCGCTATCCGCTGGCGAGCCTTGCAACGCTTGTAGTGCGCGGTGGCCACGTGGCCTACGCTGGGCAGTTCGGCAACCAATTTATTGACCGCGCGGCGCCGGAAAAAAACGTTGCGGCGAACGCCGATACGATGTACCGCATCGCCTCCATTTCCAAACTCATCACCACGCTTGGTGTGATGCGTCTGGTCGAGGAAGGCAAACTCGCGCTGGACGCCGACGTCAACACCTACCTTGGCTGGTCGCTGCGCAATCCCCATTTTCCGGATGTGCCAATCACCCTGCGCATGCTGCTGACGCATCGGGCGTCGATCACCGACGAGGCGGGCTACTTTTGGGAAGACAAATTAAACGTCAACCTGAAAGACGTGTTCACGCCCGGTGGCTCGCGTTATGGCAAGGGCGAGATGTGGGCGAAAACCGCGAAGCCGGGCCGATATTTCCGCTATGGCAATTTGAATTGGGGCGTGATCGGCACGGTGATGGAGCGGGCGAGTGGTGAGCGCTTTGACCGGTTGCTGAAACGCGTGCTGTTCGATCCGCTTGGCATTCGCGGAGGCTTTAACCCGGCGGACATGAGCGCTGCCGACGTTGCACGAATCGCCACGCTGTACCGAAAAAGAACGGAGGTCGATGGTAAGGAAGTCTGGAATCCGGGTGGGCCTTGGGTCGCTCAAGTCGATGATTACAGCGCAGCGGCACCGGTATCGCGCGCCGGGCCGAACTACGTTGTTGGCAGCAACGGCACGCTGTTCGGACCGCAAGGCGCGTGCCGCCTATCTGCGTCGGATCTGGCCCGGGTCATGCTCATGCTGATGGACGAAGGCGTACACGACGGCAAACGCGTGCTGCGTGCCGCGTCGGTGCGTGAGATGCTGCGCGAACAGTGGCGGGCGGACACGAATGGATCAGGCAACAACGGCGACGTCAATTCAGGCGGCGGCAAGCAGCTGATGAATGCGTGGGGACTGGGCAATCAGCACTTTTTTGACATCAGCGGCAGCGCGCGCGGTGATCGGTTGGTGGCAGCGGGTGGCTTTAAAGCCGTCGGCCATCTGGGCGACGCCTGGGGCCTGACCTCGGCGATGGTGTTTGACCCAGCCACGAAAAATGGCATGATTTTTTTAAGCGGTGGTCCGGGCTTTGATCCGGAGTCGACGCCGGGAAACTACTCTGCGCTTCATCGCTACGGAGAGCGTATTCTGAGCGCGCTTCACGCGCACGTTTTGCGTTAGCAGGTATTGCAACTTGGCACAACAGCTCTATGCTGGATGCCCCTATTTGTATAGGCTAAGGCCGTTTTTATGCATAAAGTCGATATTTGCTTAAATTTGCCTTTATCCCGCGTGTAAGAAGGCGTTCTGGCCAAAGTTGTCAGTGCTTTCGCCGCTGTGACTCCGGCGAAACCGCCGCTTCCAGCAACGTCAGCGTTCGCGAATCAGCATCAAATCGTGCACGAACACCGATAGGCAATACCCACTGCGAGGCGATGTGGCCGAAGGACAGGCCGTAGGCAGCCGGTATCGGTCGCGCGGCAAAGTGGTCGGTTAAGGCTTGTGACAACATGAGCGATTCTTCGCCGGGCGTAGGCTCGCACTTGACAAATACGCCAAGCAGGGCGGCGCGCACGTCGCGTAGCGTCCCGCTTTGCTCAAGCTGCGTCAGCATGCGGTCAATACGGTACGGTGCCTCGCTGATTTCTTCGAGAAACAATAACGAGTTTCGCGTGTCTGGCAAATACGATGTGCCGACCAGCGAGTTCAGCACCGAAAGGTTGCCGCCGAGCAACGTGCCGTCTGCGCTGCCGCCCTTGAGCACGCGTTGCACAAAGTTCGGCTCATCGATTGCGCGCTTCGTGTGTTCGTCGGCCGTACTCATGATGTGTGTTGCGCGGCCCTCGATCAGCGTTGCTTCGAGATGCGATGCCGTGAACGGCGTGAAGCCCGAGGACGCGACTGGGCCGTGAAAGGTGACGAGGCCAGTCTTCGCATAAAGCGCGAGTAACAGGGAGGTGATGTCGGAATAGCCGATCACGACTTTTGGGTTGCGGGCGACCAACCCGTAGTCAATGTACGGCAGGAGTTGCGACGTGCCGGAACCACCGCGTGCAGCCCACAGCGCACGTGCCTCGCGGTGGGCAAATAGCGTGTGCAGATCGGTCAAACGCTGCCCGATCGTGCCTGCGGTGTTTCCACGTGATGCGCGTAAATGGGCGGCATGCATCACGCGAAATCCCAGTTTTTCGAGGTTAGCGGTCGCCCGTTGAATCAACGCGTCATCGGCAAAGCCACTGGGGTTAAACAGTCCGATCAAATCGCCGCGCTTTAGCATCGGCGGCTTGATCTGTTTTTTGTCCCTCGCGCGTTCGCGTGTGGCCGCAGCGGTCAGTGGGGACACCAGCGATGCCATCGCAGCAGTTGCCGCGAGCGAGCTAATCCATAGTCGTCGGTTGCGGTTTGGCGGCATAGGCTTGGCGTACGCTGATTCAATAAGGTCAACGCTTTGATCGTGCATCAAATCAGAGTACGGTGGCCGTCGAAATAAAAACGGGCGCGAGACTTCGCGCCCGTTCTCGTGCACTCATGCCGATTACTTGAACTTGTAGTTGACGTTCAACGTGTAGGCGCGACCACGCGGATCGGCTACCCGTGGATCCCAACCCGCGCCGCCTACAAAGTCGTAGTTGTGCGACGTGAAAGGTGGGTCCGTGTTGAACACGTTCTTCACGCCTGCGGTAATCACAGTATTGCGCAAGCCTGAGTAACTGGCTGACAGGTTGTAGATCACGTAGGCTTTGATGTCGGGGTTGAAGCCAGCCGGTGGTGGGCCGGACGGCCGCTCATCCTTGTAGCCAGCAGTGAACTGCTGACCGACGGTGGTGGCCCATGGCCCTTGTTCATAGGTCAACTGAGCTGTGTGCTTCCAGCGCACATACAGATCCCGCGTTGTCCATTGGCCCGCGTATTCGGTGTACTTTTCCGTCGAGAATATACGCGAACGGAAGCTGTCGATGTAGGTACCATCAAGACTGGCTGTCCACTTGGCGCCCGCCGCAAGCGTCGACCCGCGCACCGATACATCAATGCCGCGCGTAACATCGCCGTCCGCGTTCACGAAGCCAGCACGGATGTAGCCGCCGGGGCCGTCCAGACGACCATCGGTGCCACGCACCAGGTTCTGCGGAAACGTGGTGAAGTTGGCGATAACCTGCTGCGGTGTCAGCTCATAAATGCGATTTGAACGCCTAATTTGCCACAGGTCAACCGATGTGCTGAGCCATTTGGTGGGCGAAAACACGGCACCCAGAGTCCACTGCTTTGAAGTTTCGGGTCGCAGGTCCGGATTGCCGCCTTGTCGTGCATTGGGTCGGATGGCGCATACAGAGGGGTCGGTTACACCGACCCCGCAGAGCACCGGATCTTTGATGTTGCCGGGAATTTGTGAGTCGCCCGTGGCACCGTAAAGCTGGAAGAAACTGGGTGCCCGGAAGCCGGTGTTGTAGGAACCACGAAACAGCACCTGCTCCACCGGATTCCAGCGGAACGATACCTTCGGGTTGGTCGTGCCGCCAAAGTCGCTGTAATGGTCGTGACGAATTGCACCGGTCACTTCAAGGCCCTTGATGATCGGAATCAGCACTTCCGCATACACCGCAGCGACGTTGCGCGAGACTTTCGGGAAGTCTGCGTCGTACGGCACGTTAAAGATCGGCAATGAGCCCTTCGAGCCGTCAGCAAATTTGTAGCCTTCGCGGCGCAGATCAAAGCCTGCGGCAACGCTGATCGCGCCTGCGGGAAGTTGCCATACCTCTCCGGTGACCGAACCATCGGCTTGCACAAGCGTGGCCTCACCGCCGAATAACGTTGCGCCGCGCGCTTTCGCTGATTCCATCAAGGCGATGGCTTCAGCCGTCTGAGCTTGTCCAGGCAGCAGGAAAGGGTTGACTTTGCCGCTAGCCAGCGCCGCGATGAGTGGTGCGGTGTACAGGTAGCCATTGCCAAGCAGGGAATCGGCTTTACTGGCAGCTGTTGACACCCCAAATTTATAGTCCCACTTGCTGGCAAATGTGCCGTCCACGCCCGCCAGCAGGCGATAGCTGTCGGACGTGGTCTCAATTTCACGCGGTCCGCAGATGTCGCAGCGCCAGCGGTAGGCGATCGGCTTGGTCGCATCAAACGCCGGAATGTAGGCAGACAGGTTTTGGTAGTACGCGCCGCCGACGGGATATCGAGCGCCGAGCAGGCTGCCGGTGGTGGTTAACTGGAGCGGTTCGAACTGCTTCTTGGCGACCGAGCGAGACGCAATCGCTTCTACAAACGCAGTGGTGACGCTATTGATTTTGAAGGTGCCGCGCGAGACAAAATTGATGCGTTCGTTGGGTTGCTGCAAGATGGCTGTGCTGCCGGTGTCGAATGTGCAGCCGTAGCGAGCAGCCAAAAAGTCGTTCAGTACATATTCGTACTGTGCCATACCCGGTACCGTATTGCATTTGCCTTGAAAGCTCAGCAGGTTGGCACGGGTGTAAGAGGTGGTGTCGCCGGGCACCTTGAAGTTCGAGCCAATGGCCGAACCCGCGTTGCCTGTTTGGGTAGCAAACGGGGTGCCCGTGGTATCCGTCGACAAGCCGCGATCCGGCTGGTTGCCATTTGAAAAAGGACGTTTGGTGGCGGACAGTGATTCTTGTTTGTCAAACGTAATGCTCGCCAATACGTTGTAGCCGTCCTTGGCAATGTCGCCCCACCCGCCGAGAAGGGAGCCTCTGAAGATATTGCCGCCACCGTCATGGGTCAGGTTCGCAAAGCCGGTGATTTCTGCACCCTGATAATCCTTGCGCAGAATGAAATTGATCACACCACCGATTGCGTCAGTACCATAAATGGCCGATGCGCCGTCTTTAAGAATTTCAACACGCTCCACCGCCGCCAGTGGAATGGCGTTGAGATCGACGGCGTTGCCCTTGGCGCCGTGCGTCGACACGCGCCGCCCGTTGAGCAGCACGAGCGTGCTGGACGCGCCGAGTCCGCGCAGGTTCGCGCTGGAGTTGCCGTTGTTGTTACGATCAGTGGTGCCGAGTTGAATGCCGACGTTGGACGCGAGATTGTCGGTGCCGGTGCCGTTGGCTGAAATGCGCGCTAGCAGTTGCTCAGCGCTGGTAATGCCTGAGCGTGTCAGCTCTTCCCTCGTAATGATCTGCACCGGCAGCGAACCCTCGTCAGCGGCGCGCTTGACGTTGGAGCCCGTGATTTCTACCCGCTCTATTTTTTGTGGCACCGGCGGCGCTGTTTGAGCAAATAGTGGCGTGGCGATCAGCACCATTGACATGCAATAGGCAAGTTTTTTTAGTTTCATGGAACGCTCTCCTGGTTGACGCTTGAGTTCAGGGTGACCTGTGTGGCCAAAGTGAGAATTGGCCATGCTTCGGTTCGCGTCCCCTCAAACGCAACCTTGAACCGAACCTCGAGGTAGACAGCATTATTACTACGTAGGCCGCAAATGTGTCAATTTCATGTAGGCAATTTTGGGATACCGGCTGCGGTGTTGACAAAATTGCGACGGTTCTGCAGCGCAGTTGCGGACGTGAGGTGCGGCGCTATATTGAAAGGGTTCTCACGCCGCTGGCCTATGTGCTTCTCCTGACGTTGACTGTTACTCTTTTTCCACTAAGGTGCTCTTTGATCTCGTCTCGCCTATTCTGTATTTGCGTCGCGCTGGTGGTAGAAGTTGCTGCGGCGCAAGTCCCTAGCGCCGCCGTGCCAGCAGCGAAATCGGCACTGCCGGAGCGCGTGGTCGATCTGCTGCGCGACGCCGACTTACCGCAGGACGCACTGGGCGTCATGGTCCTGCGCGCGTCTGACGGCGCAGCGGTGCTTGCGCATCGGGCCAGCGAGCCCATGCAACCGGCGTCCACGCTGAAAACACTCACGTCCATCGTCGCGCTGGAACGGCTAGGGCCCTCGTATCGCGGCAGCACCGAGCTGCGCAGCGCGGGGCAAGTTAAAGCGGAAACCTTAACGGGTGATATGGTGTTGCGCGGTCTCGGCAGTCCCGATTTCGATTGGCGCGCCCTGCAAGCCATGCTGCAAACGCTTCGCTTCAGCGGCGTGCGTACGATTGTTGGCGACGTCATTCTTGATCGCTCCTACTTTCAGCCGTCGCGGCCCGATGCGGGTGTACCGCCGTTCGATGAGTCGTCCGAATTTCGCTACAACGTGATCCCAGATGCGTTGCTGCTCAATAGCAATTTGATGCAACTGGAAATCGTTGCAGATGACGCTGGTTTGCGCGTCGGCATGACGCCCATGCTTGATCGCGTGATCGTCGATTCCGAGATGAAAACCGTCGACAAACCGTGCGCCGACTGGGAGGATTTCTGGAAGTTGCCGGACGTCAAAAAAGCGGACGACGGGCGCATTCGCGTCACGCTTAAGGGCGAATTTCCGCGCAACTGTCCGGTGACCACCGAGATCAGCGTGCTGGATCGCATTGACTTTGCGGATCGGCTTTTTCGCTCGCTGTGGACAAGCGTGGGCGGCACGTGGACGGGGGTTGCGCGCGATGGCAATGGCACGGCCAGTGCCACCGATACGCGCGTGCTGGCGACGCATCAATCGCGAACGCTCACCGAATTCAATCGCGACATCTTGAAGCGTTCCGACAATCCGATCACGCGGCTGATGTTTTTGACGTTGGGGGCGGAGAGCAAAGCGGCGGTTGGCGGAGTGGATGCACATGCAGCGTCAACGACCAGTGCGCGCGGCGAGCAGGTCGTGCGGCAATGGTTGCAGGAAAAGAAAATCAGCGACGCAGGTTTAGTGCTTGACAACGGCTCTGGTTTATCGCGCACGGAGCGCATTTCCGCCGCCACGTTAGCCGCAGTTTTACGAGTCGCGAAAGACAGCCGCTGGGCACCAGAATTTTTGTCGGCATTGCCCATCGTTGGCGTCGATGGCGGCATGCGCAGGCGATTGGCCGACAGCGCTGCTGTGGGTGTGGCGCGCATCAAAACAGGCGGCCTGCGCAATGTGGTCTCAGTGGCAGGTTTTGTGCCGGATGTGAATGGCGATCCGTGCATCGTGGTTGCGATTCTTAATCACGACGATGCCAAAAGCGCGGTGGGTAAAACCATTGTCGACGCGGTGTTGGAGTGGGTGACGCGGGTTGATTCGCGTGCGATATTGTTGACCAAATAAATTACAAAACCCGCGCATAAGTTGCCCGCACGACAGCGCGGTCACCGCAATCGAAATGCCACCACTCGGTGTCGATACCGTGAAATCCGCCGCGCCGCATCGCCTTGCGCAGCAAATCACGATTGGCCACCTGCCGCACCTCCAGCGCACCAGCCTTCAGAAACACGGCTTCCAGCGCAGGATGTGACAGCTCCGTCATGTCATCAAACGCGGTGCCCATATCGAATTCCTGCCCATCGCCATCCATCAGTGTCGCGTCGATGGCCATACCGAATGAATGAATTGAGCCAATGACCGGCGGCGCGAGGTACTGGGTCAGTGGCGTGCCGTCGACGTGCGCCCACATTGCCTCCTGCACCCGTTGCGGGCGCAGCGCATCTAGCACGCATAGGTGCGCATCGCGCTTTTGCCGCGCCAGCCACTCCACTGAACGTAGCAGCCCTGTCACCGCATCGCGATGCGCCCATGCGCAGTCGAGCGGCGAATACATGTCGCAGCCCATAAAGTTATTGGGCTGGGCATAGCGCAAATCGACGGCTAGATTGGCAATCGACACCAGCGGCCGGAAATCGGGATGTGCTGAGAGTTGTTCGCAGGGGAGGGTTAACGGCATGAAATGAAGGAGTAAGCTAACGAGTTGTTCAGCCTCGCCCAAAGGTAGTGCCAGCATCGCATTATCACGTCAACGCATTCTGTTTCTGCATGCCAGCAGCGAAACGCGCCCACCGCAAGCCAATAAAAAACGCGCACACTCAAACTCATGCTATGACGCTGCGGCAAATACGCTGACTGCCTTTTGTTCCGACCAGCTTATTTTGCGACGCGAACGAGACGAACTTGATTGGCATTGGTGCGGACGTCGAGGCTGGAACTGCCACTGCCAAAGTTCACATGCCAGGTCAAATTGACGCCACAGCATGCCGGCTGTAGCGTCCAGAACTTCGATGCGGGCGTCAACGGGAACGCTAACTCACCAATATCCGGACTTGCTCGATACTCCTTTCCCAGTTCCTCCAACTCATCGAGAGCGGGCAGCCGCCAATCATTGAAACCTTTGTACGAGCCCATAGCACTGGCCGCACTGAGCGCCTCCTCAAAAGTGAAGCTGCTTGCGGTCCCGGTTGCGCAGTCCGGACCGGACTGCCCGAGGGCGCAACGGTCCCACACCACACCCTTGCGAGGATCAGCCACCGTCCCCTTTGCACTGTCGACAACGTATGCACCCACCCAATTTTTTTCCTTAGCATTGATCGCCGGGGTTTGTGCGACTACAAGGGTGGTCAACGTGCCTGCCAGTGTCACCATCATGCTGCGGATAAAGTTTTTCGTTTTGTTCACTAAATGTTTCCTTGAATTATTTTGGGGAGTGGGCGCGGGTGCTGGCCCAGATTGTTGCAACGATGGTTGGCGGCTAGCCATGCGCATCTTGCGTCACTGATGTGCGCTTTTCGTGGAACAGTAACACCTAAAGTCGCGGCCGATGCGCGCGAGCGCAGTATCGATTTAAGCCTCATCAGGCGATGCGACCCATATTATCTGACAGTTTTTTTCATTTGCCATGTCGACGCTATGCACAACGAGCGACTTATCGATGCGGGGCGATATGGCGAACGAGAGGGCTCCAATCGCCAAAACAGTAGGTCAGCCCGTCGCAGTGGAGTCGCTGAATCCGCCCCAATTTGGCGAAACTCGAACCAGCGAAAACCGCGCCAGCGCGCTGACCGCGTTTGCTTTTAGCCGCACGCAACCGTTGAACCCTGATCCAATTTTTGATGGCGACCGTTGGATGTTGCCTGACTGCAATCCGCTCAAAACTGTCAGCGGGAAGCGCTGCACATGTGATCGCATTTTGCGCCCAACGAACAGTTAGACTTCGGCGGAACAATAATCGTTGCGTCACGTCGATTTTTTTCATGACTTTTTTTCGCGATCTGTCGCTCTCCGCTGTAGTCACAGGTTTCGTCGTGGTGCTCGTCGGCTTCAGCAGCACCGGCGCGCTGGTGTTTCAGGCAGCCCTGGCGCTGGGTGCAACCCAGGCGCAGATCAGCTCATGGATGTGGGCGCTCGGTCTCGGCATGGGGCTGGCGTCGATCATTCCCTCGTTGATCTATAAAAAACCGGTGGTCGCCGCCTGGTCGACACCGGGTGCGGCGCTGATCGCGACGGGCGCGGGAAGTATCACGATGCCGGAGGCCGTCGGTGCGTTCGTGTTCTGTGCGGTTCTCATCATCGTTGCCGGTGCATCGGGCCTGTTTGAGCGATTGATGAAGCGCATACCGATAGCCATTGCCTCAGCAATGCTGGCGGGCGTGTTGCTGCGCTTCGGGCTGGAGGCATTCAGTTCGATCAAAACGGCACCGGCGATGGTGCTCGCCATGTTTGCAGCGCACTTGCTGGGTCGGCGCTTTTGGCCGCGCTACGGCGTGGTTGGCGTACTCGGTATCGGCATGGCGTTCGCGGCAGGCGCGGACGCTGTCAAGTGGTCGGACGTCACCGTGCAATGGGCGACGCCAGTATGGGTGACACCGGAGTTTTCGCTGTCGGCGATCATCGGCCTCGGGCTGCCACTTTTTATGGTGACGATGGCCTCACAGAACATACCTGGCGTGGCCGTCATGCGTGGTGCGGGGTACGACACCCCGATCTCCCCGGTGATCACCACCACCGGCGTTATCAACCTGATCTTTGCTCCATTCGGCGCTTTTACGCTAAATCTCGCGGCGATTACCGCTGCCATCTGTATGGGCCCAGAGGCACATGAAGCGAAAGACAAACGGTACACGGCGGCTGTGATGGCGGGCGTTTTTTACTGCATGGTCGGATTGTTTGGTGCCATTGTTGGCGGATTGTTTGCTGCCTTCCCTCGCGAGCTGATCGTGGCGTTGGCAGGCCTCGCGCTGATGGGTACCATTGGCAATGCACTGGCAACCGCACTGGTTGCAGAGAAGAACCGGGAAGCGGCAATCATCACGTTCCTGATCACCGCGTCGGGACTTTCGATGTCGGGTATTGGCAGCGCGTTTTGGGGACTGCTCGGAGGCGTGGTGGCGATGGCAATGCTCAATGACCGCAACGCATGAGCGGCATCGACGACGCCGGCAGTGGCTGGTCCGCGCGTCTGAATCTCCGCTTCGAGCCGCGCCAGGTCAACGGCACAACACGCACCGTGATGACCGAGCGCAACCATTTCGGGCCGCTGCAAATATTGAAGCCACTTTACCCCGAAGGCGACGCCCTTTGCCACGCCGTTATTGTGCATCCGCCAGGCGGCATTGTCGCTGGCGACAGCCTGGCCGTCGCCTTGCGCGTGGACGGCTGCGCGCATGCGCTGGCGACGACGCCAGGTGCGCAGAAATGGTATCGCTCAACCGGCGCTGCGTCTACCTCAATCACGCGTTTGCAGGTAGCCGATGACGCAAGCCTTGAATGGATGCCGCAAGAAACGATAGTGTTCGAAGGTGCGCATGCGAAGCAGGCACTCGAAATCACGCTCGCGCCGCGCGCCAGATTTTTTGGCTGGGAAATGCTCTGCCTGGGTCGCACGGCGAGGGGCGAACGTTTTGCCAACGGCGTATTTCGGCAGAGCATTCGATTAGTACGCGCTCACAGTGCCGCACCGTTGTGGCGCGAATCGATGGTCTTGATGGGTAATGATGCGCTGATGAACTCAACGCTTGCGTTTCGGCAGCTTCCGGTTACCGCCACCGCATGGATCGTTTTGCCCGACGACGAGCGAGGTGTTGTGACCGCTGCCGTGCTGGCCGATGTCCGTGCGGGGCTCGCTGAAGCACCGCTTGCGGCGGCGTCATCGCCCGACGCAGGCATTGTCGTCGTGAAAGCCATGGGTGATGCGCCAGAAGCGGTACGCAACTTGCTGATCGGCGTGTGGAAAACGATACGATTACGGGTGTTTGCGCGCGCGGCGATTCTGCCCCGCATCTGGAGCACCTAAAAAGGGTTGGGACATGGATCTAAGTCCGAGAGAAAAAGACAAGTTGCTCGTCTTTACGGCAGGGTTGGTGGCGGAGCGGCGCCGGGCACGCGGCTTGAAACTCAATCATCCGGAAGCCATTGCGCTTATCAGCGCAGCCGTGCTGGAGGGCGCACGCGATGGTCGAACCGTCGCCGAACTGATGAGCTTCGGCACCACAATTTTGTCGCGGGCGGACGTCATCGAAGGCGTGCCGGAAATGATTCCTGATATTCAGGTGGAAGCGACGTTTCCCGATGGGACGAAGCTCGTGACTGTTCACAACCCCATCCAGTGAGCCTTAAATGATTCCCGGCGAAGTCCTCACGCTTGATGGTCAGATCGAACTTAACGCGAAGCGCAAGACGCAGACGCTCTCCGTCTCCAACACGGGCGATCGGCCGATTCAGGTCGGCTCGCACTACCATTTTTTTGAAACCAATGCAGCGTTGCGTTTTGACCGCAAGACTTCGCGCGGCATGCGCCTCAATATTGCTTCCGGCACCGCAGTGCGATTTGAGCCCGGTCAGTCGCGCACCGTGGAGCTGGTTGACCTTGCCGGTAGTCGAACGGTATTCGGCTTTCGTGGTCTGGTGATGGGGCCGATTGTGGCGAAAAAAGCACCTGCAAGGCAAACCGGTGCGGTGACGCGAAAACGCACCGTGAAAGGCGCGAAATAATGACCACGCTCTCACGCCGTGCCTACGCTGAAATGTATGGCCCCACCACGGGCGACCGCGTCCGCCTTGCCGACACCGAACTGTTCATCGAGGTTGAACGCGATCTCACCACCTACGGCGAAGAGGTCAAATTCGGCGGCGGCAAAGTCATTCGCGATGGTATGGGCCAGTCACAATTGGCAGCTAGCAAAGTCGCCGACACCATCATCACCAATGCACTAATCGTCGACGCCACGCTCGGCATCATCAAGGCCGATATTGGGCTCAAGAATGGCCGCGTGTGGAAGATCGGCAAGGGTGGAAATCCTGATGTGCAGCCGAACGTGACGGTGCCGATTGGTGCTGCGACCGAAGTCATCGCGGGCGAAGGCATGATCGTGACCGCTGGGGGCATCGACGCGCACATCCATTTCATCTGCCCGCAGCAAATCGAAGAAGCGCTTGCCAGTGGGGTCACGACGATGCTCGGCGGCGGTACCGGACCTGCGGCTGGCACCAGTGCGACGACGGTAACGCCCGGCATCTTCCATATGCGTGAAATGCTGCGTGCGGCTGAAGCGTTCCCGATGAACGTCGGCTTTCTCGGCAAAGGCAATGTTAGCCAGCCGAAGCCCATTGCCGAGCAGATCGAAGCGGGCGCGATCGGCCTCAAGCTGCATGAAGACTGGGGCACCACGCCCGCCGCCATCAATAACTGCCTGAACGTTGCCGACAAGTTTGATGTACAGGTGTCAATTCATTCCGATACGCTGAATGAATCGGGTTTTGTGGAGGACACCATTGCGGCAACCAAGGGCCGCGGGCTCTGCGCGTTTCACACGGAAGGCGCTGGCGGTGGTCATGCGCCGGACATTCTGAAGGTGATCGGCACAGATAACTTTCTGCCGGCTTCGACCAACCCGACGATGCCGTATACGGTCAACACCATCGACGAGCATCTCGACATGCTGATGGTGTGCCATCACCTTGATCCGGCAATCGCCGAAGACCTCGCCTTCGCAGAATCACGGATCCGCCGCGAGACGATTGCGGCGGAAGACATCCTGCACGATCTCGGCGCGATTTCGATGATGTCTTCGGATTCGCAGGCCATGGGCCGCGTGGGTGAAGTCATTACACGCACCTGGCAGACCGCGCACAAGATGAAAATTCAACGCGGCTGGTTGGCTCCCGAAGCAACCGGAAGGAACGCGTCTGCGACGGTCGACTCGGAGCGGCGCAACGACAATTTTCGCGTCAAGCGTTACGTCGCAAAGTACACCATCAACCCGGCCATCGCTAACGGCGTATCGCATGAGGTGGGATCGCTCGAAGAGGGGAAGTGGGCCGATATCGTGCTCTGGCGTCCGGCGTTCTTCGGTGTCAAGCCATCGATGATTTTGAAAGGCGGGCAGATAGCATGGGCGCTAATGGGGGACGCCAACGCGTCCATCCCGACGCCGCAACCGGTGCATGGACGACCGATGTTCGGCGCGTTCGGCAAAGCGGTGTATTCGGGGTCGCTGACCTTCGTTTCGCAAGCAGCCTTCACGCTCGGCGTTGCCAAAAAATATGGACTTGAAAAGACGATATCTCCAGTCAAAGCGATTCGCACCGTGCGTAAGCAGCACATGGTGTTGAACGGCTACATGCCGCACATGGAAATCGACGCCGAGACTTACGAGGTTCGCGCGGACGGGCAATTGCTGACCTGTGAAGCCGCGAAAGTTTTGCCTATGGCGCAGCGGTACTTTCTGTTTTGACCGGCGTTCTACATTCGCCGCGCGCTTCGCGCCAAAGCGCTTTGTTTAGAGGATTGGTGCGCCCGGCGCACTTTAAAAAGTGATGCAAATAGCGACTCATTTGGTCCCGCAAAAGATTCAGGCTACCGAATCGGTCGAACTCACATTTGATCAACGCGAACGCTCGCGTGTTCGCGTCGCGCTTGAGAGTGGCGAGGAAATCGGCGTCCAGCTCAAGGTCGGCTCAATGCTGTCGCATGGTGACAAACTGGCTTTGCAGGACGGCCGCATCGTTGAAGTCATTGCAGCGCACGAATCGCTGCATGAGGTGCGCGCTGCAGATGTTGCACAACTCGCGCGCATCGCCTACCACGTGGGTAATCGTCATGTGCCGTTACAGGTAGAAGCCGATCATTTGCTGATGTTGCCTGACCATGTGCTTCGGGCAATGGTCGAAGGTTTGGGCGGGACCGTTACCGCAGTATGCCGTGGCTTTCAGCCTGAAAGCGGCGCGTACGGGCACAGTCATGTGCATCATTCTCACGACGACGAAGGCCACGGTGGCAAGATTCACGACGGTCTGTCGCCCCGTGTTGCCGCAGGCGCGCCGGGTAACGAAGATCGTTGATATGATCACCGTACCCCGACTGCTACAACTGGCCTCCCCCGCATTGCCGGTCGGTGCCTACAGCTATTCGCAAGGCTTGGAGTGGGCGATTGAATCGGGCGATGTCGCGGACGCGGAAACGGCACGATGCTGGATTGAAGACCACCTTGCGCTGATCATTGCCCGCTTTGAAGCGCCGGTCTACGCCGCTTGTTACGCTGCATGGCAGCGCGCGGACGGCGCGGAAGTGGCGCGGTTGAACGCGGAGTTCATCGCGTCGCGGGAATCGGCCGAGCCGCGCGCGGAAACCCTGCAGATCGGCTTTTCCTATGCTGCCTGGTGCCGCGAAGTCGCGCCGCTCACTGAGCTACAACGCACAGTTCTCGCGGCAATGGATCGCGTGTGCGCGCCGGTGGCGGCAGGTCTAGCCGCGCTGGCGTGCGGTCTCGCGGTCCGCGACGGACTGATTGCGTACGTTTTCGGTTTTACCGAAAACCAGGTGATGGTGTTGGCCAAGGCGCTGCCCATGGGCCAGATCGCCGCACAAAAATTGCTGTTTGCACTGGGTGCCGCGGTGCTACGCACGGTGGACGCGGCGCTTGAACTTGAAGAGACCGACTGGTCAAGCGCATCGCCGTGGCTTGCCATTGCGCAGATGAAGCACGAAACTCAATATTCAAGGTTGTTCCGCTCATGACAGCAGCTCATTCACACGGACCACTGCGGGTGGGTATCGGGGGCCCGGTAGGCTCCGGCAAAACCGCGCTTACGCTTGCGCTTTGCCAGCGCTTTCGAGACACGCACAACATCGCCGTCGTCACCAACGATATCTATACCAAAGAAGACGCGCAGTTTCTCGTGGATCATGCGGCGCTCGCTGCAGATCGCATCATCGGCGTCGAGACCGGCGGCTGCCCGCACACCGCCATTCGCGAAGACGCGTCGATCAATCTGGAAGCGCTAGATCGTTTGAACAAGCGCCATCCCGACCTCGATATGGTCTTTGTCGAAAGCGGCGGCGATAATCTTGCGGCGACATTTTCACCCGAATTATCGGATCTGACGATCTACGTGATCGATGTCGCTGCGGGTGAAAAAATACCGCGCAAAGGCGGGCCCGGTATCATGAAAAGTGATCTGCTGGTGATCAACAAAATTGACCTCGCGCCTTACGTCGGAGCTTCGCTAGAGGTGATGGATCAGGATGCAAAAAAAATGCGCGGGGCCAAGCCCTTCGTATTTTCGAATCTGAAGATTGGCAAAGGCGTCGATGAAATTGTGTCGTTCATCAGACATCAAGGCATGCTGGGCTAGTGGCCCGCGCAAGCGTCTGCATCGGCACTAGGCCGCGGCAGCGCAGCGCGCGGTGCGGGTTCACGCGGATTGCGCATCCAGGTGAGACGGTCGCACGACGCCGTTTACGTCAAGCCTCGGCATGTTTGACGATCGTTACCGGCAATGTTGACGTATGCACAATTGCTTGCGATACCGAGCCAAGCAGCGCGCTGCGCAGCGTGCCCTTGCCGTTGGCTGCGAGGATGATCGCGTCGCAGCCGTAGTCCTCAGCAATTTCGATCAGCATGGTGGCCGGGTAGCCGGCGCGCACTTCGCATTCGAAAACAGCGCCCGCAGCCGTCAGCATCGCCTCGGCGGCTGCGAGGGCCTGAGCGCCCAGCGCTTGACGCACGTTTTCCCTCGCCTCTGCGTCGGGCACCATCAGCATGTCATACATCGTGTCCGGTTCTTGCACGGTTGCCAGCAAGAAGCTGGCACGCAGGCCGTTGCTGTGCAAATTCAGCGCGTAATGCACGGCGTCCAGCGCCAGGGTTGATCCATCAAGCGGGATAAGGATTTTCATGGGTAGCTCCAAATAATATGCACAGGATACGCCGTTACCGTGCCTTGATACACATCAACTAAACGCACGCATGCGGAGCTTATGCTGCGACACAACCATGAATGATTCAAAAGCGACGCTAAACTCATTGTGCTGTTGCGCGCAACTTGCCGCTGGAGCGCTTCAATGGCCGCGCTAAACCCGCCTGATGAACTGCTGCAGCGCCTGCGCCGTTTTCATGACGATTACTTTCCCAGCGTGCAAGACCAGTTCAAAACACTTGTCGAGCACGGCCAACATCCGTCAATATTGTTCATTGGCTGTTCCGACTCACGGCTGGTGCCGTATTTGCTTGTCGGCACCGGTCCCGGCGAACTGTTCATCGTGCGTAACGTAGGCGCGTTTGTGCCACCGCATGATGGCTCGTCGCGCTACCACGGCACAGCCGCTGCCATTGAGTTTGCGGTTTTGAATTTAAAAGTGTCCCGCATCGTCGTCTGTGGCCATAGTCACTGCGGCGGTATCCGTGCGCTGTACGAGGAGCTGCCTCCCGCCTCGACAAATCTGGCAGTCTGGCTTGAGCTTGGACGTGAGGCGACGCTACCCGTGCAGGTGACGCCGGACGCACTGCGGCGCACCTAGCAGTGGTGCTGCAACTCGAACGCCTCATGGGCTTCCCATGGTGCGTGAACAGGTGGATGCGGGCGCGCTGGCACTGCATGGCTGGCACTACGTGATTGAGGATGGCGAAGTGCACGTTTTTGACGTAAAACCAGTTCGTTTGTGCCAGCATCGTCGTCCGGCCACAGCGGCACGGGGCCTTATCAAATTTATGCTGATGCGTTTCGGGCCGAGGCTGGATGGGGGCCTCAAGCAGGCGAGGACGCTTCGCGTTCGGCGATTTGATCATGAGCATGCATTGCATAGCCTGCCGCGCAAGCGGGCAGCATTGTGGTGGACCTGAGCATTGATCGCTCGTACTGCCTCGCTCAATGTATCCTTGGCAGTGCCACCGGCAATCGCGCACAGCGTGTTGATGTGCTTCGGATTCATGCCGCTGTTTTTTGTCGGTTTCCTGTTTACGGCGGGGCCGAATTGGCTAGGAGTCTGGGCGGCAGAAGGATTCGAAAATGACCATCCGAATTTCGACCTCTCAGAATCGCTTAGGCTCGATTTTCTCGACCCTGCCAAGGGGTC
>JAYVNO010000047.1:0-6900 GCA_043758415.1 Burkholderiales bacterium | reverse complement strand
TGACCCAAAACGAGAGAGTGACTTCGGGGACTTTGTTGAGCCAGTTGGAGGTGGCGGGTGTGGTTAATGTGTTCATGTTGTTTTCAGCCTTGGTGAATGAGGTTTGTGGCAAGTCTGACCGGCCAAACTTAGCTCAGTCATAGGCTGCTCACTTGCATACCCATCCCAACGCAATGAGCTTGCCGAAAAGGATGCGATGAATACGGGTGGCGAGGCTGTAGGTGGGTGGCAGGTAAAAGCGCATCTCACGGAATGCCAGCGAGGAGCTCAACGCGGCAACCAGTGCCGCTCCGAGCATGTCGAGCGGAAAGTGAACGCCAAGATAAATGCGCGCCCATGCAACAGGTAATCCCAGAACAGCCAGCGTCATTCCGGCTAGGCGCGGTCTGCGGTGCATCAGGAAGCTGAACGCGACGGCCCACAGTAGCGTTAGGTGGTCGCTCGGGAATGACGAGTCGGCGGCATGGGGAATGAAGGTATGACCCAAACCGATCATGAAGGGGCGAGGATGCTGCCAGATCAATCCGATGATCTGATTGATGAGTAAGCCAGCCAGACCGGAGGCAGTCGCTTCAAGTAAAACTTTGCGGGTGTGCTCGCTGCCACGCAGCCAGCCGATCCCGATCAGCACAGGGACCACCCAAATAGCGTACTCGGCGAAAAATGTGGCTACAGCGAGCAGTAATGCGTGCGGATGCTCCGGTGCATTTAGCCAAAGAAAAAGCGCGTGGTTAAAGTCTTCCATGGTGTCTCCGTGGCGGGATCACTCCTTGGAATGACCCGGCCATGTTGGCTTGCAATTAGTCTTGTTTGTCGTGATCGTCATCGCGATCCGCTTTGTCTTCGGCGGAAGAAATGACCGTGCCCTTGTCAGCATCAACCTTGACATCGAAGACCTTGGCCCCGCTGACGACTTCCACGTCATAGACCCACCCTTGCTTCGAGTTTTCATACTCGGCGCGTGCCGCCTTGCCATTGGCGTGCTGTTCGGCCACGGTGATGGCTTGCGCAAGTGAAATCTTGGCCTTGGCAATGGCCATGGCGTCGTTTTCCATGCTCTTAGTGGCTGCATAGGCAACGGTGCCCGCAGCGGCAATGGCAATAGCCAGAAGAGAAAATTTGCTGTAACGATTCATGGTGATTCTCCAAATGAACGCAGGAATTTGCGCAATGGAGAGACTACGGAAGCAGACTTAGCTGGTACTGAGGCAGCGGAATCACCGTCGCAGGAGATGGCCAAGGACCTTAGCTTGCTTTATTTTCCGTTTTCTGAGGCGACCCCTGTCTGATCGAAGGCGACGCAGACTTTTGCCCGTCGACTCGGCACGACGGTGGTTATTTCGCTCGCCGTTGTCCGGAGTGTCGACGCGAAGTCTGGGGCAACGCAGCAGCGAGTCCAGGCTGCAACTACAGCGGTCGCAGGACGTTCTGCATCGTGAACTGAGCAATCTTTCGCCCCGCTTGCGTTCCGTGTTCATCGGCCTTGCGGTAGTGAATGCCGCCCCATACGCGGGCGTCCTCCACCTCCTTGGCCATTTGCGAAAAACTCGTCCATGAGCGTACGATGCCTACGAAGGGAGTGTGCGTCACGCTGACATCGACTTTGTCATCGCCGAAGAATGCGCGTAACACGCCCTCCGCCCCACCTGAGGTGATGCAATGCCCCGAGGGGTATTCCTGAAATCCGGGCGTATTCAACAGCGGCTCCCAGTTCGGGTCGCTGGCGAGCGCCGGATTGCCCGCGCCACCGCTATATCGGATCGCGTTGTAGGGTCGCCAGAAGTTATAGCGTGCCTTTTGTTCGATGGCAACGATTTGGGTGTCGTGCGCCGCAATGTTTAAGAGTGCAAACAGCCGTGCGTTTTCTGGCACGCTCAACTTCCGCGCCGTGCTCGCAGCGCGGGCCGCAGCGTTCCACGGCAGCATCGTCTGCACCGTCCAGAAAACGGCAGCGGCGGTCTGGTCGGCGCTTCGCGTCGTACTGTTGCGGGCACCCATACGCTTCACTTCGTTGTAGTCGCGTGCAAATGCTTCACTGGAGAGCGCCGGTGGGCCACCCATGTCAAAGTCCCGGACATTCTTGATCGCCATCGGCTGCACCTGACGCCAATGCGACTGGATCATTGGCCCAAATTGCGGTGTCTGCTGCCAGACCCCTAGGCCAGGCGGAGGAATCACGAACGGAGCGCTCTTGGTGAAGCCATCGTTCGATCCTACGGTGAGCATTTTTTCGGCGGCCTGCCTTCCTGCTGCGACACCGTCGGTCTTGCCCTGGCCGTCAGCGACTTTGGCCAGCGCTGCGGTAAGTGCGGCATCGAGCGCGGTTTTTTGCGCCGGAACGTGTGCGGCGAGCACGCCATGCGCGGCGGTGGCCGCAGCGGCATCGATTGATGCGCCCGATGGTGCCTTTAGGTCTAGCGCGAAAGGTTGATATTTGCGATCAATTGCGTTGACCGCGTCAAAGATGGCAGCGTGCATGTGGGCAAGCGTGCGGGTTTGAACAAAACCGGAGATCGTGAGCGTGGCATTGATCGCGGTGTTGTTCCAGTCGGTGACTACGTCGGCGCGCACGGCGTTCGAACAAACGCAAAGCGCAACGCCGACGGCAATCAGCGTAGGGCGGAAGAGAGAAGGTGACATGATGGATTTCCTTGTGGGCATCTCTAAAAATTCGTTTGTGGGGCGCATTGTGTCGTTGCATCGTGCTCGCAATCCTCATGTACCAGGGCGTACATTCCGGAAGCTGCGCGCGCTGCGCCTAACACTGCATCCCCAAAAACGAATTTTTAGAAGTGCCCTTGTGATTAATGAAAAGGGATACAGACGCAACTCCGCTCAGGGGACGCTTTGATTGTCCGTGGCAGCGCCTCTACTGCGATGGCGAGGACGGGTAGTCGCGGCGATTGCGCTCGCACACGGCTGCCCGAAAACCATCACACTACGACTTCACTTTGCCCTTGAACCAGCGGTCAATCGGTGCGGGGTTTGGGTTGAGAAACCAGCCTTTGCGGTAGTGCACATAGGTGCCCTCGATATCGTTGCCGCGCACGGTGCCCGACCATTCGAGGCGGCCGTCTTTTTCACTTTCGGTGGTGGCTTTGAACGTCACCGCATCAACGGTGCTGGACGCGATGACTTTGCCTGTTCCGTATCCATACTGATCGCACGCGCTTGAATGAAACTTGCCATCCTTGAAGCTGATGATGTCGATGGTTTCGCTAGGCGGTTTATCTTTGACGCCGACCTCTGCGGCAAAGACGCGGCCATCGAGGGGTGAGGTTTGCGCAGCAACCGAGAAGGCCGTTGCACACAGGATCGCCATGACGGCGTTTACACAACAGTGGTATCGAGACATGATTCGTTTCCTTCTTGCAGATTGAGTGGTTCGGAGAGGACGGTGTTGATTCTTCGCTTGCGTCGTAGCGTGCGCAATTGGACTCACGGGCTAGCCCGAAAGGGCCGATGCAATGCGCCTTTGTGCGTGTAGACTCAATGCACGATTCGGTGTTGCCCGCAATTGCAGGTGCGTCAAACGGGTCGTGTGAACCGGGAGGCACCCGTTGAACTTAAAGCTCCTTGTTGTTGACGATCACCCGCTGGTGCGGGAAGCGATGGTCAACGTGTGCGCGCAGCTTGGTGATGAGGTGGAGGTGCTGCAGGCGGCCGATTGCCTGTCAGGACTAGAGCTCGCCCATGCCCATCCCGATCTCGATCTTGTGCTGCTGGATCTGAATTTGCCTGGCCTGCGTGGCATTGCCGCGCTTGAGCGATTCCGTCGCGATCATCCTGCCGCGCCGGTGGTTGTGCTGTCGATGTTCCGGGATCGCGATACCGTCACTGAGGCCATTCGTCATGGCGCGATGGGTTTCATTCCCAAATCATCAAGCCGCGAGACCATCGTCAGTGCGTTGCGGCTGGTGCTTTCGGGCTCGGTCTATTTGCCGCTGGATGCGCTGGGCGATACCCATGCGGGAGACGACGCCCTGATGCCTGTCCTTCCCGGTGTTGCGCCGTTTATCACTGCATCGGGCATGACAGTACGACAAGGGCAAGTGCTGGCACTGGTGATGAAAGGGCGCGCCAACAAGGAAATTTGTCGCGAACTGGGCCTCGCCGAGCGCACGGTGAAAGCGCACCTTACGGCCGTGCTAAACGCGCTCAAAGTCACCAGCCGGACACAGGCGGTGATCGAGGCAAACAAGCGCGGCATTGCGGCGGATGATTTACTGGCGCGAAGTGAGGCATGAAAGCCTTCACGCAATCTCTAGGGCACCTCTAATAATTCATTTGTGGGGCGCATTGCGTCGTCGCGCGGTGCTCGTAATCCTCACGTACCAGAGCGTACGCTCCGGTTGCTGCGCTCCGGGCTTCTAGCACTGCATCCCCAAAAACGAATTATTAGAGGTGCCCTCTATTGGGCGTCGGCGCTGCCATACACGTGATGCAGGAGTGCCCTCAATTTCGCGGCCTTGAGCGGTTTGTAGAGCAAATGTAGCCCGCTCGTCGCCGCGTCTTCGCGCAGTGTCGGCGTCACATCGCCGCTGACAATCACAGCGGGAATGTCCGCTCGCAACCGTTCGCGAATGAGGCGAATGACATCGGTGCCAAGTTCGGATTCGCCCAGTCGGTAATCGCAAATGATGAGCGCAGGCGACGACGCGCCCTCGTCAAGGGCACGCAAATATTGCTGCCCTGATGCGGTGACGACGACGCTGCAGCCCCACTGCGTGAGCAGTCCTTGGGCGGCGTCGCGCGCGGTGTCATCGTCGTCGATCAACGCCACGCGCATCCCTTGCAATCGAATGGGTTGCGCCGTGAGTTCGGGCGGCTGCACCTCGACGGCTGCGCCACTTGCGCGTGGCACGATGACTGAAAATTTTGAGCCGCGCCCCTTGATCGATGTCAGCCCGACCGTCACCTGCAGCCGTCGTGCCAGCCGCTCGACGATGGCGAGGCCGAGACCGAGGCCCTTGCCATCCTCGCCCGCTGCGCCCGGCAGTCGGTAGAACTCCTCAAAAATGTGCCGGTGCTCGTCGGGCGCGATGCCTACACCGGTATCCCAGACTTCAATGGCAACGAAGTCGCCGTGGCAGCGCGCGCCGATGAGTACGCCGCCACTACGGGTGTAGGCAATCGCGTTAGACAGCAGATTCAGCAGGATACGTTCAAGAAATACCGGGTCAGAGGTGACGCACGCCGGGGTTGGACGCACGCGCAACCGCAACCCCTTCGCGTGGGCCGTGACTGCGAATGAGTGTTCGAGTCGATCAAACATCGGTTGCAGCGGAAGATCAACGTGGCGCGGCAGCGCAGCGTCGGTGTCCAGCTTAGACACATCGAGCAGCGCCTCCAGCAATTCGGAAACGGCTGTGCTCGATGCCGCTATTTTCTCGGCGATGTGCTGGCGAGCGATGGGGTCTTTTGCTTCATCCAACTGTGCGACGAACAAGCCGAGGGCGTGCACCGGTTGTCGCAGATCGTGGCTGGCCGATGCCAGCAAGCGCGACTTCGCGCTGTTGGCTTCCGACAATTGGTGGGTGCGCACTTCGATTTTTTGCTCAAGACTTGCGTACGATTCTTTGAGCTGGCGCGCCATCAGATTGAACTCATCGGCGAGCCCCTCAAGCTCGTCGCCCGTCTGCACCACCACGGGCTCGTCAAGCCGCCCAGCGGCCAGCCGAGCGACGCCCGCTTCCAGCGTTCGTATCGGTGCCACCATCTGCCGCGCGAGCATGCGGCTAGCAGCAATCGCGAGCCCGATGCCGAGCAGCAGCACGAGTCCGGCGCGAAGCACGGAGCCAATGAGCGGAGCAAAGGCTTCGCTGAGCGGTTGTTCAAGAAAAATTTTCCAGCCGAGCACTTCAATCGGCGCATACGCGGTCAGTGTCCACACGCCGCTTTGATTCTTTGCGATGAGCGATTGCACCGCGGCCTCGCCCGCGCCGGAGGGCGCGAGGGCTCTCGCCACTTGCGGTTGCGCCGACCAATCAGTCAGTTTCAGCACCAGGCTCATGTCCGGATGCGAAATCAGTCGGCCCTGCGCGTCCACTAAATACGCATGACCGGCCGTGCCGGAGCGGATCGCGGAGACGACATCCTGCACGAATTTCAGGTTGATTTCGGCGACCACCACACCTGTGGAGCGTCCCCTGTCGGCGACGGCGGTGCCGACGTAGGGCTCGCTACCCCGGTTGAAAAACACCGATCCGTGCCAGACGCCCTTGTCAGTCGCGCCACGAAATGCCAGTTCGTCCGAGCGATCAATGTTGCTGCCAACAACATCCCGAGTCACGCGTGAAACCACAACCCGCTCGCGCCCGGCGGCATTGATCCAGGCTGCATTGGTGATCGCCGGAGCGAGCCGCAGGAGCTTCAGGAGTTCAAGATATTCGGGTTCGTCGTTTTGCGCAACGCCGACCGTTGCCAAGGGCAGTGCGCCCCGTAGTTGCGCCTCAGCCATCTGAATGAACTGCTCAATGCGGGTCGCCGCGACGCGCGCTTTTTCGCGTTGCAATTCCTCCACCATCGCGCGCGTGTCGCGATAAGAAAAGTAAACGCCGATCACACCGCTGACGAGCAATGCGACGCTGAGCAGGCCGGTCAGGTAGAGCGCGTACTTGCGAAACAGCCGACCCTGAAGCATCGGCGGGGGCGTTGCATTTTTCATAGACCGGAGGCGCATAAGCGCAGACTGTACGCGATTCAGAGCATCACGCACCCTCGTATTAATGTTGCGATTAGGAGTCTGTCGGGTTTGAAACATCGTAGCGAAAATTCGCCCGCCCGAGGGCAGATTTTGACTGGCGGTTTCAAGCCCCAAGTGCAACAAGGTTGGTGAAATGTTGATGGAAATCGAAAGTGCCTGGCATAAAGAGTTCGATGGGGCAGCGCCAGTTGAGT
>JAYVNO010000046.1:0-20045 GCA_043758415.1 Burkholderiales bacterium | reverse complement strand
CGGCTGCAAATTCGCCGGCCCGGTTCATATTTCGCCTGTTTTTTGGGCAATATCTTGATATTGCCGCTGCAAAACAGTCAAAATCTGCCCTCGGGCGGGCGAATTTTCGCTACGATGTTTCAAACCCGACAGCCTCCTAGGGCACTCTAGTCTGGCCGATCAACTCACGAGACCTGTCCATGAACCCAACAGCAATGACCGAAGCCGCACAACTCATCGGGTCAAACTTTCGCGATGGCACGCGGATCAACGCGCTGCCCGAGTCATGTCGCCCGAGCACACGCGCAGAGGGCTATGCGGTGCAGGCGGAAGTGGCGCGCTTGTCTGGTCAACATAGCGTTGGTTGGAAGATCGCGGCGACGAGTGCAGCGGGGCAGAAGCACATTAATGTTGACGGACCACTCGCCGGGCGGTTGCTGGCTGATCGTGTGTTTGTAGCGGGAACTGATGCAGCGAATTCGATTGCGCTTGAGCGCAATTTACTGCGTGTGGTTGAGGCGGAGTTCACGTTTCGTATGGCCCGCGCGTTGCCTGTGCGCGATGCGGCGGAGGGCGCGTACACCGTCGATGAGGTGATGGCGGCGGTTGCCAGCTTGCATCTCGCTATCGAAATTCCTGACTGTCGATTGACTGATTTCATCCATGTCGGCGCGCCTTCGCTCATCGCGGACTTGGCCTGCGCTTCGTGGTGGATTGTTGGCGATGCGGTGACTGTGGATTGGCGCAGCATTGACTTGGCTGCACATCGGGTGACTGCTTACAAAGGCGGCGTGGCGGCGGCTGAGGGTATCGGCAGCAACGTGCTTGGCGACCCGCGCATTGCGCTCACTTGGCTTGCCAATGAGTTGTGCGTTTATGGCGGCGGATTGCTCGCCGGAGATTACGTGACGACCGGGACGTGTGTGATTCCGGTGCCTTGCGTGCCGGGGGATTCGTTTTTGATGGACTTTGGGGTACTTGGGACGATTGGCGTGGCGTTTCCTTTTCCTACAGGTTAGGAGCGACGCGTGGGCAACTTGTTGCCCACGCGCTCGTCGTACCACGCTGCTTCGAGCGCTTGAGTTTCAGGTCGGGATTCCCGCCTGCGCGGGAATGACAGCGCGGTGAAGTTTCCTTGACCCATCGCACGATGAAGTAGCCGTACGCTTTGTCCCATTCACCACGGCTGCCCAGCCGGTGTGGTGCAGCATGACCGTCGTGGTCTTTTCATCTATCACCGCGAAGCGCTTCCGGTGTGCAACCCAACTCGATGCACGGAACCCGATTGCCAGACGGAGCCGCTGGCTCACGGTGCGTCCGATTCATCCGCAGAGGCATCGGCTTTTTACTGAATCGACGTGTGCACTGGGCTCCAGCCCGATACTGGCGATATTCGACAATCCGCCTTTTTAAGCATTTAGCCCTTATCAAATGGGCGTTTCAGCGATAAGCTGTTAACGCGGTTCGACGCTGCAAATAGCGCGTTGGGCGGGGAATTTGCGGCACGCGGCGGAGGTCAAACGGCCCTATTGCAACCGATCAGGAGGACGTTCCATGAAAATTCGTTTCGCGGCCCTGACCGCCATTGTCGCCATTGTCACCACCGCGCTGACCGCAGGCTGCGTCGGCGTGACCGCGCTCAGCTCGGGTGAATCCCAGACCGGGGTTCGCGCCGTCTGGGGTGCGCCGACTGTGATCAACCAGATCGCAAGCGGCGAGCGCTGGACGTACAGCACGGCACCCGAAGGCAATCGCGTGTGGATCCTCGAATTCGACCGCAGCGGACGCCTTACGAGCCAGGTGCAGGGTTTGACGCTGGATCGGGTTGGCCTGGTCAAGGCGGGCCAATCGCAGGCCGACGTCGAGGCGCTGCTCGGGCCCTCGTATTACACGATCCGCTATCCGTTCAAGCGCGACGAGCTGGTGCACATTTACCGCTTCCAGAATGTCCAGGTGGCGCAGTGTTTTTACGTCGGCTACGACGCCACCGCCGTGGTCACCAGCACCGGTATGGGAGATGAAAATCGCGAACGCGGCAGGTTTGGACTGATGCGCCCGTGCTGATCGCCTCGTTGGTCAAGGCTCGCGCCAGCGCTGACCGCCATTCTGCGAGAAAATAATGGGTTACGACCGCTTTGTACCCACGGTACCGGCCTTACCGACTTTACCGTCCCCAGCAATTATGAGCTTGCCCCGTCACCATCTTGAACTGTTGTCCCCCGCCCGCGATGCCGACATCGGGCGCGAGGCGGTGCTGCACGGCGCGGATGCGGTGTACATCGGCGGCCCGTCGTTCGGCGCGCGCAGCAAGGCCGAGAACTCGGTGGCTGATATTGCGGGCCTCGTGCAGTTTGCGCATCGTTACGGCTCGCGGATTTTTGTGACGGTGAACACGATCCTGCACGACAACGAGCTGGAGTCGGCGCGCAAATACATCCACGAGTTGTACGACGCCGGCGTCGATGCGCTGATCGTGCAGGATATGGGCATTCTGGAGCTGGACATTCCGCCGATCGCGCTGCATGCGTCGACGCAATGTGACATCCGCTCCGTGGCGAAAGCAACGTTTCTCGGCGCTGCGGGCTTCTCGCAATTGGTGCTGGCGCGCGAACTCACGCTGCAACAAATTGCGCAGATGCGTGCTGCCGTGAACCCCGACGTGCCGCTCGAATTTTTTGTACACGGCGCGCTATGCGTTGCCTTCTCCGGCAACTGCTACATCAGCGAAGCACACACCGGTCGCAGCGCCAATCGCGGATCATGTTCGCAGGAATGCCGACTGCCGTACACGCTGCAAGATAACAAGGGCGGTGTGGTCGCGTTCGACAAGCACTTGCTGTCGATGAAAGACAATGACCAGAGCGCAAACCTGCGTGCGCTGATCGACGCTGGCATTCGCAGCTTCAAGGTCGAAGGCCGTTACAAGGACATGGGTTATGTGAAAAACGTGACCGCTCATTACCGCACGCTGATCGACAAAATTCTCAACGAACGCCCGGACTTAGCTGCCGCATCACACGGTCAATGTACGTACACGTTTACACCCGACCCTGACAAAACCTTCAACCGCAGCAGCACCGATTATTTCGTCAATGATCGCAAAACGGACATCGGCGCATTCGACGCGCCAGCGCATGTGGGATCGAAGATTGGCACGGTGACGCGGGTGGGCGCGGGATGGTTTGAACTGGAAACCGTTGTCCCGGAAGCTGCCGCAACCGTTCGCCCTGAGCGCAGCGAAGGGTCTGACAGCAAACCCGTCTGCCTCGCCAACGGCGACGGCCTGACCTGGATGCACAAACGCGACGTGAAGGGCACCCAAGCTGACGTGGTCAAGCGCATTGGCAACGCCTGGCGCGTCACACCGCAAGCGACTGCCGATCTCACCGGCCTGGTCGTCGGCACCGAAATCAGCCGCAACCGCGATCACATCTGGGAGCTAACGCTCGCGAAAAAGTCGTCTGATCGGCGCATCAACGTGTCGATCACGTTTGCCGAAACCGCGACGGGTTTCGCGTTGACGTTGCAAGACGAACACGGTGCCAGCGCAACCGCCACGATCAATTTCGCAAAAGACCCCGCGCAAAATCCGGCACGCGCGGAAGCAAGCCTCAAGGAAAATCTCGGCAAGCTCGGCAATACATTATTTGCCGTTAAAGACATCGAGCTCGCGTGGTCGCAGCCGTGGTTTGTGCCCGCCTCTGCCGCCAATGCGCTGCGTCGCGATGCGATAGAAAAACTGGAAACGGTACGTTTAGCAAACATGAGCAAGTGGACCCGTGCCGAAGCCGCCGAGCCCCCCGTGGCCTATCCCGACGAACAGCTCACGTATCTGGCCAACGTCTACAACCAGGCCTCCCGCGATTTCTATGCGAAGCACGGCGTGAAGATGATCGCCGCTGCGTATGAGGCGCACACCGAGGCGGGCGAAGTCCCAGTAATGGTCACCAAGCACTGCCTGCGCTGGTCGTTCAACCTCTGCCCGAAGCAGGCCAAGGGTGTGCAGGGCGTACAGGGACAGGTGCGCGCCGAGCCGATGGTGCTCATCAGTGGCAAAGACAAGCTCACGCTCAAGTTCGATTGCAAACCGTGCGAAATGCACGTCATGGGCACCATGCGACCGAATATTTTGCGCTCGCCACCGCCGTCGTTAGTGCAGTCAGAGGCTGGCCCAACCGCGATCAAGTTTTACGCGAAACGACCCGTGGAGATCGTTGCGTAGGCGCTTGATGGCTATCGCTTGGCTCAGCCCGTCCTGCGGTGCATGCCCATCCGACAGGCCAGATCAAACGCATTCTTCATCGCGCCCACGTTGGCGATGCCGTTCCCGGCAATGTCATACGCAGTGCCGTGCGCGGGTGTGGTGACCGGAATCGGCAAACCGCCCTGCACCGTGACGCCACGCTCAAAACCCATGAGCTTCATGGCGATCTGGCCCTGGTCGTGATACATGGTGACGATGCCGTCGTAGTGGCCGTTTTTGGCTCGCAGGAAAATGGTGTCTGCGGGGAACGGGCCGTCGACGTTGAGCCCGCGGGAGCGTGCGAGCGCGACGCCGGGCTCGATGATGTCGATCTCTTCGGTGCCGTAGTTGCCGTTATCGCCGTTGTGCGGATTGAGGCCACATACGCCGACGCGTGGTTCGGATCTGCCTGATGATTTTAGCGATGCCGTGATCAGTTGCGCCGCATCCGCAACGCCTTCTTTGGTGAGCAATGCGCTCACGTCCTTGAGCGCGACGTGCGAGGTGACGCGTGAGGTCCACAGCGTATCGAGCACATTGAGTTCACCCGTATACGTATGGCAACCAAGCAGGTCTTCGAACCAGCGCAGTTCATCCGCTTGATGCATGCCGCCCGCGCGCAACGCGCCCTTGTTGAGCGGCGCGAAACACAGCGCATCGGTCTTGCCTTCACGCGTGAGCTGCGCGCCCAGCGTGAGCATGTCGAGCATGAATTTCCCGTTTGCTGGTTCTGCCTTTCCACGCGTAAACGCGGGCGAGTCGATGCCTGCCCATTCGAGCCAGACCGGCTGCGCAACGTCTGTCGTACCAATTTCCGCTGGGTTGATTGTTGCAAGGCCCAGCGCTGTTCCCGTCGCACGCTCGGCGTCGGCCATCGACGCGCGATTGCCGATGACGAAGATGTTTGCCTGCGCTGCTGCACCCGCATCCGCCAGCAGTTTTGCCACGAGCTCCGGCCCAACGCCGGCGGGGTCGCCAATGACCAGGGCGATGTTCGGTTTCATCAGTCAATCTTGACGTTAGCTTCGCGAATCAGTTTGCCAAAACGCTCGAATTCGCCTTTGTTCAACGCAGCAAACTGCTCCACGCTGATGGCACCCGGTTCACCGCCAAGACCGCGCAACTTGGCCTGCACATCAGGCAAACGCAGAATCTTGTTGGACGCTTCGGTCAACCGCGCAACGACCTCTTTCGGCGTGCCAGTCGTGACAAAGAGCCCATACCACGTACTCATTTCAAAGCCCGCAACACCTGCCTCTGCAAGCGTGGGCACATCAGGTAATTCAGTGGCCCGCTTCGGTGTGGTCACGGCAAGCGCCTTGAGCTTTCCAGCCTTGATCTGGCTCATCGCGGAGGACGTGGTGTCGAACATGACCTGCACGCTGCCCGCGATCAAATCAAGATGCGCCTGACTGCTGCCCTTGTAGGGCACATGCGTCATCTTCACACCCGTGGCGAGCTTGAAGCCTTCGCCCGCGAGATGCTGCGTGCTGCCAACGCCGGAGGACGCATACGTAAATGTGTCCGGCTTTGCGTTCATCATCGCAAGCAACTGCTTGACATCCGTCGCGCCAATTTGTTGATTGACCACCAGCACGTTGGGCACCGTGACGATCAATGCAATTGGCGTCAAATCCTTGATCGGGTCAAAGCTCAACTTGATCAAGTGTGGAGCGATGGCCTGCCCGGTGTTGGTGGCGACCAGCAGGGTGTGGCCGTCGGGCGCGGCCTTGGCGGTGACGTCAGCGGCGATGGTGTTCGAAGCACCGGGACGGTTTTCGACGATGAAGGCTTCGTTAAACACAGCGCCGAACTTTTCAGCGAGCATCCGCGCGATGATGTCAGTGCCGCCGCCCGCAGAGGCGCCGACCATGATCCTGACCGGTTTGGCTGGGTAGGTGGTTTGGGCACTGGCCGCGAGCGCTGCGACGACGGCGAAAGCGCTGGCGACGAGCCGACTCGTAAGCGATTGGATTTTCATAAGGGCACCTCTAATAATTCATGCGTTCAGGGGCGTGGGGTGGCAGCGGGCGCGACAGCCGCGCCCTGAATGCCGTGACGTTGCAGCGACGCGGCAACAAAGCCTGACGCTTTCATCTCCTCGATAAATGCCTTCAAATAAGTACCCGCTGCCGCGCGAGAAATCGGCGTGCCCATCGCCTGATTGATGACCATGAAGCGACCGGGCAATAGCCGCACGCCGGGGACGCGCGCGGCGTCCATTTGCAATTGCTGCTTTACACCTGCGGCGACTTCCAGATTTTGCGAGAAGAACATGTCGGTGACCGCTTGCGATGTCGGCGCATGAACGATAGTCGCGTTTTTGATTTCGCGAGTCAGATAGAGGTCATAGGCGCTGCCCTTGGCAGCCACGATGCGCTGACCTGCGCGATCAACCTCCTCATTTGTCTTAAGCGGCGAGCCGTCGCGGACGAGATACGCGCCTTCGATCACCACATACGCCGCCGTGTACAACGTGGACACCGCGCGCTGCGGATCGATGGCGACGAACGCGATTGACACTTCGTTGGCGGTGACGGCCTCCACCACTTTGCCTGCGGCCGTGAAGGTGACGAGATCAACGGGAACATTCAGACGCCGACCGAGTTCGCGTGCGAGGTCGATGGAAACACCGACCGGTTCGCCAGTTTGGACGTCCTTGTTGGCGAGAATCGGATTGCCGAAATTGATCGCGGCGCGCAGGCGTCCGTCGGGCGCGAGCGCGCGTACGACGTCGGCGTTGTTGTTTTTGTCAGCGGAGGTGGTGGTCATAGTGGTGCAGGCTGCGAGACCGGTGACGAGCGATAACGCGATCAACACACGAGCAACGTTTGATGAAAAAGTGGTGATAAGTGTCATCACGATTCTCTATTCGATTTTGCCAATGCGCTGCACCACATCCGCCATTTTTTTCGCGTCGGCATCCCAGTACAAACGAAACGCGGGCGCATCGAGGTAGGCGAGCGACGTTTGCAGCGTGACAAATGTTTGCTTGAAAGCAGCGTCGTCCTGCACCTCGCGCGCGGCTTTGCGCAACGCGTTGAGCACGGGCTCCGGCGTGCCTGCGGGCGCGAACAGGCCCGACCATTGCGCGTACTCAGTCGCGACGCCCAGCTCGCGCAAGGTGGGCACGTCAGGCAACGCGGGATGGCGCTCGGTGCCCCAGTTGGCGAGCACGCGCAGCTTGCCCGCTTTGACGTGCTGTACGACGGTGGACGGGCCCGAAGCGACCGCGTCAAGCGTGCCGCCGAGCAACGCCGTGACGGCGGGTGCGGCGCCGGTGAACGGAACGTGGGTCAGTGTGATGCCCGCGCCGGATGCCAACATTTCCATCGGCACATGCATGGTGCCGTAGTTGCCGGATGAGCCGTAATTCAGCTTTTTCGGATTGGCTTTTGCGAACGCGATGAACTCGGCGTACGTTTTCCACGGCGATTCAGCGCGCACGGCGAGCACCACCGGGTCGGCGGTGAAGCGAGCAATCGGCAGCAATTGATCGAGCTGAAACATCGGCGCACGACCGAGCACTTTGTCGGCTTCGGGGATCACCGAAATGGACGACAACGCCAGCAGCAAGGTGTAGCCGTCGGGTTTCGCTTTTGCCGCGAACGCCATGCCGATGCCGCCCCCTGCGCCTTGCTTGTTTTCGATGATGACCGTTTGACCGAGTTGCTTGGACAGTGCCTGCGCCACTGGGCGCGCCACGTTGTCGGCCACGCCACCGGGCGGAAACGGAACGATCAGCGTGATTGATCGCAACGGGTAATCCTGCGCGAAAGCAACACTGGCACCGAGCGCGAGCACAGCCAAAAATAATTGGCGCATGACATCTTCCTTTGAACACTGAACGGATTTGGTTTATAGCGGACGTGGTCTCTGACTGTGCTGTGTGGAATCGGTTTTGGTGACAGCTGAGTGTGTATGGGAAACGCTGCAAATCCCGCCGCCGCCCTGCATCGACTGGCACGCTGTCAGCTTTGGTGCGTAGCCACTGTCAGAGATCGGTCTGAAATTTTTCTCGCAGGTACAGCGACCCAGCGCTACTGCGCTGGCACACAAAGTTTCACGCCTTCACCGTCCCACCCCAACCTAATGTGATCGTCGTAAGTCGACAAACTTGTCGTGAATCGGTGATTGGCATCGTCTGGAAATTTGACGGCGCTACGAAAAAGGCGATAAACAGGCAGCAATCCTGGGCTACACGCGCCACTAGCAGACGGCACAAATGCGTAGGCATCGACGCCTTCGTTAAAAGGCTTTCCGGGCAATTGTTCGTTCTGCCAATTGAGCGACTGCACGACGTACACCTCGTCAGCGATCAGCGTGTAGAAGTGCGAGCCACGCGAGCCGTTTCGCGCAATTTGGTCGAAGTAAAAGCGTGTTATGGGCACAGCGGCCGTTTCGTCGCCCGCGAAAACGAGGAAGCTTTGACCGGTGCGTGCCCATCCGGGCGCGCCGTCAAGCGCCAACTGATCACCCACGCGAGACGTCTGAAAATAGTAGTTCAGCGGAGCGTACACATACTCGATCATCGCTCGCTTGGTACCGGCGAGCTCAACGGTGAAAGTCAACGAGATTTGCGGTGCCGCGAGAAAATTTGCATCTCCCGCCTGTGAAGCCGTCAATCTACATTCTCCGGAGCGCACCCCTGTAACGTTCCCTCCGCTCACCGTGCATACGGACGCAGTCAGGCTGGTGATGATCACGGGATTGCCGGAGTTTCTCAAGCTGCGAACGATAAACAATGCGGCGCTTCCGCCCACAGTGAGCGACGGCACGGCACCAAACTGCAGGGTTTGCGTGGCCTTTGCAATGACCAACGCCGCAGCGGGTGAGCTCGACCCATCATGCACGCCGTCGCCGGAATAAATCGCGAAGAAAGAGCGGGCACCAGCGTCCCGATTCAAGAGCGCGCAACTCGCCTGCGCCTGTCCGTCGACTATCACGATGGGCACATCAACACACGTTGGCATAGACCCATTGCCGCAGACCGCAGCGCCGATGACTGCATCAGCACAGTAAAAATTCACCACACCACCGGGCGTTATGCCCGACGTTGCACGCACCGTCGCAACGATATCAACGCGTTGTCCGTAGGTGCTGGGATTGGGTGTTGCCGTGATTGACGTGGCGGACGAGTCGCCGCTGATATCGATCACCGCAGTCTTGGACAGCGCAGGCGCGTAGGCGACGCCGTTGGACACTCCGCCTTGTTGCGAGGCGCGAATCCCGCACAGTGCCCGTTTTAGCGCGACGACTTGCCCGTTCGTGATTCGACACGTCTCAGGCGTCCACGTATCAAAGGTAACGAGTAACCCCGATGTCGACGTCCCCGTCAGAAAAACTGCGTCGCCCACTTTAAGCTTTGCCGTCCCACCCGTCAGCCACGTAGGAAGGTCAACGTTTTGCGGTCGATTCTCGCCAGCGGCGCTGGATCCAGCCAGCGCCAGCACCGGCACTGGCTCAACCGAATCAAAATAATTGGGATTGCCGAGTTGCCCCACCAAGTTGTTGCCCCAGCAGCGCGCGGTGCCATCTTTCAGGAACGAGCAAGCAAAATATGAGGCCGCAGCGACGCTCGCTACGTCGCTGAGTCCGTTGACTGCAACGGCCGTTATGGTCGTCGACGAGTCCGAAGCGCCCGAGGGACCGCTGTACAAGCTGCTTCCCCAGCACTTGACGGCGCCAGACCTCAGCGCAGCACAACCTCCGGCATGACTGGCGCTGATCTGCACCGCTTCGCCGTTGATCCCAGCCACCTGCCGGGGCGTTGCGGACGAGCCCGAACCCTGACTTGCCCCCCAACACCAAACATTGCCGCTGACATCCAGCGCACATGAGAGCCGCTCTCCGGCACTAATTGCAACGACTGTACCGAGAGAACTCACCGGGACAGGAACGGCGTTGTCCTGAACAGATCCATTTCCCAATTGCCCATATCCGTTCCATCCCCAGCAATGAACCGTGCCCGTGCTGCTCAACGCGCAGGTGTGAAAACCGCCCGCAGCGACATCCGTAATCATTGGCAGCCCCGGCACTGCGGCAGGCGTGGCAGTATTCTTCAGATCGCCGTTTGCCAACTGCCCCCGCTGGTTTAGTCCCCAGCAATGCACGTTGCCCGAAGTGTTCACGACGCACGAGTGCGAACCTCCCAGCGACAGCCGCTTCGCCCCCACCAGTCCCGCCACGGCGACCGGTGCTTTGGCGTCCTGAGTCGTGCCATCACCAAGCTGACCATTGCCGTTGTAGCCAAAACAAGCGACCGTCGCGTTTGCGAGTATTGCGCACGTATGCCCGTTTTCAGCAGGCGGCGAATTGATGCCTCCCGCCGCGACCGCTACGACGCCCGACAACCCCACAATGTCGGCCGCGACCGGCGATAAGGATATCGATGGCCCATAACTTCCACTGGTCGAACCCCAACATTGCACAGTGCCGCTGGTCGTTCGAACGCATGTGTGGCTAGTCGCCGCTGATCCTGAAAGAACTCCCGTCAAGATGGGCGCTTCCGCACCTGACCACGGCAACACCGGCGCTGGTAGGGTCGCGTTAGCCAGTCGCCCTGTTCCTAGTGCGAAGCCAAGGTTGTCTCCCCAGCACTGCACATGTCCGGTCGCGCGAAGCGCGCAGGTGTGCTTTCGCCCTGCGGCGATCAGCACTGTATCGGCGAGCGACGCGACCAGCACCGGAACCCGGCTTCCGACATTGGAACCCACCCCCAACTGCCCGTCGGAATTTGCGCCCCAGCAATAGACCGCTGCGCTGAGGGAAACGGTGCAGGTATGAAATTCACCCACCGAAACTGATCGCGCCCCGCCCGGCACGGTCACCTGTACCGGCGAGGGTCGATCAACGTTGGTGCCGTCGCCCAATTGGCCGCTGCTATTGGTTCCCCAACAGTACACGCTGCCATTACTAGCTACGGCGCACGTATGCCCCACACTCGACGCGGCCGATGTGATCGCAACGTTTGCCAGTGCCGGTATCGTGCCAGCTGAACGATCACGTCCCCAGCACGTCAATGCGCCCGCCCGATTGACAACGCAACGTCGCTCGACACCGTCAAAAATTGCAACAGCGTCATTGACATTGGCAACCCTCGTCGCAGCCAAGGGGGTCGAGCAGCAGTCGCTGCCATCGTCGCCCCAGCACATGACCGAACCGGAGATCAGCAACGCGCAGGTACCCCAGTCCGAAGACGCAATGGCCACTGCACCGGCAACGCCTGCAACCGGCACAGGTTTGGCGCTGGGTTCGCGGCTGCCGTTGCCCAATTGTCCGTATCCATTGTGGCCCCAACACGCAACAGTCCCCGACATCCGAAGTGCGCATGCATGCCAGGTGGCCGACGTTACCGCGACCGCATCGGTGAGATCAGCAACGGGCTGCGGAGCGTTGCTATGCACGGGCAGTCCGCCAGTACCCCAACATTGAACCGTACCGCCAGTGAGCACCGCGCAGGTAAACCTGTCGCCTGCGCTCACTTGCTCCGCAATTGGGTTGTAACGCGCATGCGACGGCCCGCACCACAGTGCGATCATGGCCATCAAACTCACCAGCACGCGCACCAAAAAAGGCCGAAGCATGTGGAATGCTGGCAGCCCACGGCGCGATTTCAGCCGAGCGATGCAGCGCAGACTGGCGGGGGCGTCGAGTTGCGCGGAGGGAGCCCCTCGACACCGACAAAATCGATTTACACCCACGTCAAACATCTCCCCATGCAGCCCAGTCACAACCAACGTTTTATCAACAAATCCGTGCGTCCACCACAGGCCGTGAGCGGCCGCAAGCGTGTCACGCGAAATCCGCGATTCATGCCATTCGCCCGATCGTACGGGATACGAAACAAACCCGAAAGTCATGCGATGGCGTTCGCGACACCGAGGCCCACAGCTGATTATCCGCGACGCAGCGTGCGATACAACTTTCTACTGAAACAACCATTTCAATGGGCTTAGATGGCGGAAGGACGAATTACCGACTTTAGGCAATTTATGACTCTGAGCCCATATTAAATAAGCGTTTCATAAAAAAGCTGTACCTAGTATTTTTCTCTCAAACCCGCGCATCCTGCACCACCGAATGTATGAAATGCAGCTTCGACACCGCTGCTCTAGGCAGCGCAAACGGATAAAAATCGGGCTGCCCCATGCTGCGCGCCAGTTCGTTCATGACGCCGGTGATGCGAATCCATGAATTGATGAATCCCAAAAATTCCGCTGCGTTTTGCGCCTGCGGCCACCACACATCATCAAGCGTGTACGGCTCGTAGCCCAGCTCCACATTGCCGGCGTCGAGCCCGAACGAAAGCGACGTGTCGAGCGTGTCGACCATGTGCAAATAATGCGCCCAACTTTCGGCCCAATCCTCCCACGGATGGGTGCTGGCGTAGCTGCTCACGAAGCGCTTCTGCCAGTCCTCGGGCGGGCCGTTTTCATAGTGCGTTTTCAGCGCGCCCGGATAGTCCAGCCGCTCATCGCCAAACAGCGCACGAAACGGCGTTAACCAGCGCGTGTCCCATACCAGACGATCCCAGTAGTAATGCCCAACTTCATGGCGAAAATGGCCGAGCAAGGTGCGATACGGCTCACGCAGTGAGGCGCGAATCTGCTCGCGAATAGTGTCGTCCGCCTCCTCGATGTTGAGCGTGATGATGCCGCGCAAATGTCCGGTCATGATCGGCGGCTCGCCCGCTTTCACGCGCAAAAAATCAAAGCACAGCCCATGCTCCGGATCGGCCGATTCTTTCGACAAAACAGGCAAACCCAGCGCAATCAGCGACGACACCAAGCGCCGCTTGGCCAGCTCAATCTTGCCCCACAGCTCGCGATTGCTCTCGTCGTCCTGATCGGGAATGGTGCGGTTCAATTTGCACGCCACACACAGGCCGTCATCGTCCGGCATCACGCTGGCAACGGGGACAAGCCAATTGCAGCCAGCCGCCGATTCAAAATTCGCGCACCGCCGGTACGCCGGTGATTTGCCGCCACCGCCAAACCGCCGCCAAGTGCCCTCTTCGCGCCCCGGTTCCAGCGGAATCATGTGGCCCTTATGCACCTCATAACCGAGCGGCGTATCGCACGCCAGACACTGGCTATTCGGGAAGAACACCGGGCGACCGCACTGGCAGCGATAGGAGCGCATCACAATCGGCGTCGACTTCGAGGGCGTCGCGGTGGGCTCGCTCCAATGCGCGTGCAACCGTGTGGTCAGTTTGCCAATCAGTGAATCCATGAACGCTTTAAATGATTTGCCTGAGCTTTACCGTATTGGAACACTGTTGGCGGCAGTTGTCGGCTGTTGTTGGCCGTTGTTGGCCGTTGTTGGCCGTCGTGGGCTTAAGCGCGATTTGTTTCGCCAATGTCGCAAAACGCTAAACTGCGCCGTCTTTGCAAGGAGCAGCCTTCGCAAGCGTAGGCGTTCCCATCCCCCACTGCAATATTTGAGGTTTGTCATGAAACGTCTCACGCTTTGTCTGGCGACACTTGTAACCGTCGCCACTGCCGCTCAGGCTCAAATCCCGAAATTTGACACCGCGCCGGGCAAGTGGAGCTACAACACCCGCACCGAGATCCCCGGTATGGGCAGCATTCCCATCAACTTTGAGCAATGTGTAACGCAAAAAGATATCGACGAGGGTCGCAATCTTTCGGCGCAAAAAGATGCCGGCATCGACTGCAAGTATTCCGACATGAAGCAGACCGGAAACCATTATCAATTCAAGGCCACCTGCACCGGCAAAGACCTGCCCGAGCCGATGGTGATGACGTATGACATGACGGCCAGCGCGACCGCAATGGATTCAAAAATGACCATGACCGGGGGCAACGCCCGGGCCATGGGCGGCAAGATGAACATGAGCATGAGCGCCAAACGTCTGGGCGGATGTTGATCCGCTCGACGCGATGTGAGCGAGCGGCGCACGGCCAATCTTCTGGATTTTTTGCGACGCTGTTGGCCCTGCTGCTGTCGTTTGCCGCATCAGCGCAAAGCGCAGGACAATGGCGCTACACCATCGCCACCGACCTGTCGAACATCCCGGCGAACATGCGTGTTAATTTCCCGACGATCACATTCTCAGTCTGCCGCAGTGCGGAGGATTTCGCCAGCGGTCGCGCCTTCGCACTGCAAACACTCGCCAGTAGCGAGTTACGCTGCGCCAGCAGCGGCTTCGTGCGGCAGCCACTGACGAGCAGCAGAATGGAGGCGGTGCAGTTTGTGTACGCCTGCGACGACGGCACGACGCTCTCAGGGCAGGCACAGGGGCGCGCAAGCAGCAAACGCTTCAAAATTGAGCTGGAATCACGCTATGCGCCGCCCGTTGGCGGTGTCGCGCAGGTGAAACAGACGATGACGGCGCTGCGAACCGGACCGTGCAATGCCCGATAGTGACACTTTTAACAGCGATTTTTTTGGCGCACCCTGTAAGGTGATGAAACCTGTTCGCGACTACCAGCGTATCGCTGTTGGCTACAGCCACGTCGGCTCGTGCCCCACGCGTCGGATTTGGTAACCTACTTCTTTTGCCATTGCGCTGACTCAGGAATTTCATGCACGCTGTACTTCCGCGCCTCGACGCCCATCGCACTACGTTCCCCGCGCTCCGTCGTCGCAGCATCAGCACTTTGCAGGTCAACCTTGGCTACAAGTGCAACCAGTCCTGCCTGCATTGTCACGTCGCCGCGAGCCCGCAACGCACCGAAATGATGGATGCGGAGACCGTTGATCTGGTGATCGACACGCTCAAACACACGGGCGCAAAGACGCTCGATCTTACCGGCGGTGCGCCAGAACTGAACCCCTATTTCCGTGCGCTGGTGCAAGAAGCACGCGCGCTCGGCGTCACGGTCATTGACCGCTGCAATTTGACCATTCTGTTTGAACCGGGACAGCAAACACTGGCGAAATTTTTTGCTGATAATCAAGTAGCGATCACCGCGTCGCTACCCTGCTACTCCGTTGAAAACGTCGATAGACAACGGGGCGTTGGCGTGTTTGATGACAGTATTCGCGCGCTGCAATTGCTCAACTCGCTGGGTTATGGCGATGTGGGCAGCCCGCTCGAGTTAAACCTCGTCTACAACCCACAAGGGCCCGTGTTGCCACCGAACCAGCAGCAGCTAGAAGCAGACTACAAACGCGTGCTCGGAGAAAAATTCGGCATCACGTTCAACCACCTGTTCGCCATCGCCAACATGCCGATACAGCGCTTTGGTTCGACGCTAATTTCAAAAGGCACGTTCGACGGCTACATGGACACGCTGCGCGGTGCGCATAAAGACGAAAACGTGGACGGCGTGATGTGCCGCGACCAGTTGAGCATCGACTATCAGGGCTACGTGTACGACTGCGATTTCAACCAGATGCTGGGCCTGGCAACGCGCGGCGGCGGGCGCCCCCGCACGCATTTGCGCGACGTGATCGCGTCGGCACCCAACGCGTTGCTCAACAGCCCTATTGTCGTGCGCGACCATTGCTATGGCTGTACGGCCGGACAAGGCAGCTCGTGCGGCGGGGCGCTGGCGTAACCGCGGTTAACAAGACGCGCGGGCAACACGTTGCCGACCCTACACCCTTGAAACTGTCAATCATCATCCCCGTGCTCAACGAGGCCGGACGCATTGCTGCCGCACTGATGGCGTTGCAACCGCTGCGCGAGCGCGGTGATGAAATTGTGGTGGTAGATGGTGGCAGCACAGATGGCACCGCGGCCATCGCAGCGCGCGGTGCCGATCACGTCATTAGCGCACCGCGCGGTCGCGCATCGCAGCAAAACGCGGGCGCACAGCAAGCGATGGGCGACACATTTTTATTTCTGCACAGCGACACGCAGCTGCCGCTTGATGCCGATGGCCTGATCGCAGATGCGCTCAGCAACGATGCAGTGCTGTGGGGACGCTTCGATGTGCGTTTTGACACGCAGCAAACCATGCTGCTTGTGGTGGCAACGCTGATGAATGCCCGCTCGCGGCTGACCGGAATCGCGACCGGGGATCAATGCATATTTGTGCGCCGAAGTGCGTTCGAAGCGGCAGGTGGCTTCCCGCCGTTGGCGCTCATGGAAGACGTCGCGCTGAGCGCACGGCTGCTCCGGCAGTCAGCGCCCAGGTGCTTGCGCAACAAGGTCACCACGTCTGCACGCCGCTGGCAAAAACAAGGCGTTTGGCGAACGATATTTTTGATGTGGTGGCTGCGCTTGGCCTACGCGTTGGGCATATCGCCCGCGCGACTCGCGCGCTGGTACGGTCCATCGTGATGGCAGCGCCGAGGCCACCTTTTCACATCGCAATATTCTGCCGACCGCTGATCGCCGGTCACGTCAAAACGCGTCTCATTCCAGCGTACGGCGCTAACGGGTCTGCCTTCATTTACGCGCAGCTGGTTGAGCGTACGCTGCGCACCGTTTCCGAAACGGAAGCCACGGCGTCGTTGTGGGTTGTGGGTGATACCCAACATGCGTCAGTGATCGATTGGGCGCGGCGCTACTGCCTGCCCGCTTATGCGCAGTGCGAAGGCGACCTCGGCGAGCGCATGTCAACGTGCCTCGCCGTTCTTGCAAAAACACAGCGTCGCGTGTTGCTCATCGGCACCGATTGCCCGACGTTCACGGCTGAAATTTTGCAAGATGCCGCAGCGGCACTCGGCGAATCCTGCCACTGGGTGTTCACGCCGGCGGAAGATGGCGGCTACGTGCTCGTTGGCAGCAACGCTCCCCGCAGAGAACCGTTTGCCGGTATTGCCTGGAGCACGGATGCTGTAATGCAGCAAACGCGTAGCGCGTTGCGAGCGAATGGCTTACTCTGGGCAGAAACGACCACCCTTTGGGATGTTGACGAGGCGGCAGATGTAAAACGAGCAAGCGCGGCAGGATTAATCGCCAGCGTTGAAAAGACACAGTAAACTGCATTATGTTTGCAAACTTCACCCTCCAGCGCATCGCCACCAACGGCATCACGATCAACGCGCGCGTCAGCAATGACCGCAGCAAGCCGCCGCTGTTGCTGCTGCACGGACATCCGCAAACGCATCTGATCTGGCACAAAGTCGAGCCCACACTAAGCGAGCATTTCAGCATCGTCGCCGCCGATTTGCGCGGCTACGGCGACAGCGATAAACCTGCTTCGGACGCGAGCGTTAATCACGCGCCGTACAGCAAGCGCGAGATGGCGAAAGACATGGTGCAACTCATGCATTCGCTCGGGTTCCCCCGCTTTAAAGTGCTTGCGCACGACCGTGGCGCGCGCGTCACGCACCGCATGCTGGTAGATCACGCGAACAGCGTAGAGCGCGCAACGCTACTCGACATCGCCCCCACGCTTGCGATGTACGAGCAGACCACGATGGAATTTGCGAAGGCCTATTGGCACTGGTTCTTCCTCATACAGCGCGAGCCGTTGCCGGAAACAATGATCACCGCCGATCCTGATTTTTTCATCGAAAAAATGATGGGCAATCGCCATGCGGGCCTGTCCGCATTCGCCCCCGAAGCGCTCGCGGAATATCGTCGCTGCGTGCATCTGCCGGGCATCGCGCACGCAATTTGTGAAGACTATCGGGCAGCCGCAAGCATCGATCTGGAGCACGACCGCGCGGACCGGGCGGCGGGCGTCAAGGTCACCCAGCCGCTGCAGGTGTTATGGGGCGAGAACGGCGTCATCGGCAAATGTTTCGACCCGCTGGGCGAGTGGAATCGCGTGGCGCTAGACGTACGCGGCGGTGCTGCACCGTGCGGTCACTACATCCCGGAAGAAGCCCCTGACGCGTTGCTGGCTGCGGCGTTGCCGTTTTTGCTCGGCGACTGAGCTTGCCGCAAGCGCGCCGGTCAGCGCTGGATTCGTCGCCGCAGCATGCAGACCAGATTTCGAAGAAACCACCCACGCTATCAGCATTTCGCCAACGCGCTTATTGAATGAGGATTTCGGCGTCATTTTTGTAATAGTCGACTAGTTGCCGTTTGTGGCGCTACGCCCCTATTACAAAGGCACTTTGGAACAAAGCTATTACGTCACAATTTGACGCCGCTACACTGCGACGCGTCTTTTCACCCCACACCCATTTAGCCAAATTCATGACCGACACCACTGAAATCCCGGAAGCAAAAGACCCATTCGAGCGGCGCGTTGCTGTGAGCATCGCCATGCTCGCTGCGGTGCTCGCATTCGTCTCCATGCGCGGCGACAACGCCAAGACCGACGCTGGATTGCGCACCACCGAGGCGTCGAACCAGTGGAGCTTTTTTCAGGCAAAGGCAATTCGCGAGCACACGCTGAACGTCGAGATCAACCTGCTTGACGCCCTCAATCCGTCGGCGCTGAATGTGGAGGTCGCCGCCAAACTCAAAGCCAGGGCAAATGAGGACATCGGGCGCTACAAAACCGAGCGTGAAGAGATCAAGCTCAAGGCGGAAGTGATGACCAAAGAGGCGGGCACCTTCTCCGCCATCAATGACCGTTGCGACCTCGGTGCGCTGTTTATGCAGATCGCCATCGTGATTCTTTCGGCAGCGATTTTGTCGCACATGAATTTGATGTTTTATGCCGGTGCAGCGCTCGGTGCTGCGGGGGCGATTACCGGCTTGTCGTCGCTGTTGATTTAAGCCGGGCGCCGGTAAATCCACATGCAACGATCATCGCGGGATAGACTTCTCGCTGCCATAAACAAGGATTTAACATGACCCACAGAATAGCCGTGATCGCCGGTGACGGCATCGGCAAAGAGACCATGCCCGAAGGCATTCGCGTGATGCAGGCAGCGGCGAAAAAATTCAACATCCCGCTGCAATTTGATCACTTCGATTTCGCGTCGTGGGACTACTACGAGAAGCACGGCAAGATGATGCCGGACGACTGGAAGGCGCAGATCGGCAGCCACGACGCCATCTACTTCGGTGCGGTCGGCTGGCCGGACAAAATTGCCGATCACGTGTCGCTGTGGGGCTCGCTGATCCTGTTCCGGCGTGAGTTCGATCAGTATGTGAACCTGCGTCCCGCGCGACTGATGCCTGGCGTCACCGCGCCCGTAGTAAAGAAGGACGGCTCGCGTTACAAAGCAGGCGAGATCGATTTCTACATCGTGCGCGAAAACACCGAGGGCGAATACTCATCGGTCGGTGGCCGCATGTTTCCGGGCACAGATCGCGAGTTTGTGTTGCAGGAAAGCGTATTCACGCGAACCGGCGTAGATCGCATTCTGAAATTTGCGTTCGACCTCGCGCAGAGCCGCCCGAAAAAGCACCTGACCAGCGCCACCAAATCAAACGGCATTTCGATCTCGATGCCCTACTGGGATGAACGCGTCGTTGAGATGGCGAAGAACTATCCCGACCTGACTTGGGACAAGTTTCACATTGATATTCTGAGCGCGCATTTTGTGCAACGGCCTTCGTTTTTTGACGTGGTCGTGGCGAGCAATTTGTTCGGCGACATCCTGTCCGACTTGGGCCCCGCCTGCACCGGCACCATCGGGATTGCGCCGTCCGCGAACATCAATCCCGAGCGCAAATTCCCGAGCCTGTTCGAGCCTGTTCACGGCAGCGCGCCGGACATCGCGGGCAAAGGCATCGCCAACCCGATTGGGCAGATCTGGTGCGGCGCGATGATGCTCGAATGGCTGGGCTACAAGGCGGCGCATGATGCGGTGCTCGCGGCCTGTGAGAAGTGCACGGCAGAGGGTCCGCGCACCGGCGATTTGGGTGGTACGGCGAAGACTGAGGATGTAGGGCGGTTTATTGCCGAGACACTCGCGTAACCCAGCTACTCATACCTGTAGGAGCGGCTTGCCGCGACCCGCATCAACTTAAATTTTGCGCAAGGTCGCGGCAAGC
>JAYVNO010000045.1:0-20170 GCA_043758415.1 Burkholderiales bacterium | reverse complement strand
AAATGAAAAATCCGCCAGTGTCGGTGACCGCGGTCAACAACACGCTGGCACCGGCCGCTGGGTCCTGACCACGACGATAGCGCCACATCGGGATGATTACACCCATCAGCGCAGCGAGCACCAGATTGAGCGTCATGGCGAGCGTCAACACCAGGCCCAACGCGAGGTTCCTTTCCATCAGGCCGATCACCAGACCAATGAGACCGCCGAACAAGAGCCCGTTAATGAGCGCCACGCTGATCTCTTTTTTCACCAGCCTGCGGAAATGCTCCGTACCCACCTGCCCCAACGCAATCGCCCGCGCGATCATGGTTAGCGTCTGGTTACCCGAATTGCCACCGATGCCCGCAACGATGGTTTGCAGCACCGCGAGCACCGCCAGTTTTTCAATCGAACCCTGAAACAAATCGGTCGCGCGAGACGCAACGAACGCTGTGATCAGATTCAGGCCCAGCCATTGCCAGCGGTTTTGCACGCTTTTCCATACGCTGGCGAAGATGTCTTCTTCGTCACGCAAACCGGCCTGTTGGCGCAAATCTTCCTCCGCGCTTTCACGCACGAAGTCGAGCACTTCCGCCACTGTCACCCGTCCAATCAATTCGTCTTTTGCATCGACCACCGGTGCCGACACAAGGTCATAGCGCTCAAACGCGGCGGCCGCAGAATCGGCGTGATCCATTGGCTCAAAACGAATCTTGGGCTCAACCATCAGTGCCGACACCAGCGTATCCTCATTCGAAACCAAAATCACGTTGGTTGGTAGTACGCCAATGAGCTTGCCGTCACGATCCACCACGAACACCTGATCGGTGTTCGCCGGCAATTCATCGAAGCGGCGCAGATAGCGCATTACGACTTCGAGCGTCACATCACCGCGCACCTCGATCATCTCGAAATCCATCAGTGCGCCCACCATATCGTCTTCATACGACATCGCCTGCCGCAATTGCTCGCGCTCTTCGGGGTCGAGCGTGCGCTTGACCGCCTCGACCACCTCCGATGGCAAGTCGGGTGCCAACTCGGCCAGATCATCAGTATCGAGCTGAGATGCCGCCGCCAGCAGCTCCGGCGCGTCCATACTCGCAATGAGGCTTTCGCGCACCGCGTCCGACGTCTCCACCAGAATTTCGCCGTCGCGATCCGCTTTGACCAGGTCCCACACGAAGATGCGCTCGTCGAGTGGCAACGCTTCAAGAATATGCGCCACGTCAGCCGGATGCAGTCCATCGAGCTGCGCCCGCAAGCGCGTGAGCACTCGCTGCACCACCGGGCTGAGCGAGGGATTGTCAAGGCTGTCGGAGAGGCTTTCAGCAAAGCCGTAGAGCAAACGGTACTGCCGTACCAGCGCGATAACGTCGCTTAAGGCAATGCTGAGCGCATCATCCACGCTCGCAGAGAGCGACTCTTTTTCGAGGGCTTCGGGCATGGAGGAGGAGGTTCCAAGGAGGGATTTTGCGAATGCAGAACCTCAATTCTAATGGCGCGACCGGGTGCCCGGCGGGTGCGTTGTCAGCCATGCCGGCATCGAACGCTGCTCCAAAGTAGCGGCGGCCCGATGGCGCAATGGCCACCGGGTTTGCGTCTTATTCATGTGAATAGCAGACAAAAGAGCAGCAACGCGCCCGGAGACTTGAGCTTTGCCCACTGTAATCGTGGGTAGGAACAAGCGTTAGCGCGATCCTGGTTTGCTCGTATTTGGCGACACGGCAGGCGCAATGGCCCGCCGCGTGCTCGGCTTTGAACGTTTGGTGAATCAGGGAGCGACTCATGTCTTCGCGTAAATTTTTTCTTCAGTTTGTCTGCGCGTTGACGCTTGTCGTCGCGCTGAATGCGTCGGCGCAATCGGTGACCGTCGTTGAGTATTACAACAAGACGCTCGACGCGCACTTCATCACTGGTCGCGTCAACGAACAGATCGCGCTGGACGGCGTCGCCGACTTTCAGCGCACCGGTATGACCTTTGCGGCGACGGCGGTAGCCAGTGCGCTATCCAGTCTGACCAATATTTGTCGCTTCTACATCAGCGTCGCTTCGCCCTACGTCAGTTCCCACTTCTACGGACGACAGGGCGTCGATTGCGAAACGATCCGCGCTCAGAACGTGCCAGGATTCACATGGGAAGACTACGATTTTGCGACGCAGCAGCCCACAGCGGGGGCTTGCCCGGCGGGAACCGTGACCATCTTCCGCGGCTTTCGTGCTGCAGCGGGAGGCAAGACGTCGAACCATCGCTACAGCGCGAGTCAATTCTCCTACGACGACGCCGTGGCTACGGGTTACGTCGGCGAAGGCGCTGCGTTCTGCGCGACTGCGGCGACTGCGGCCACTGGTGCAGTTGCCACTGCCGTGGGCGTGCCTAACGGAACGCCCGTCAGCGCAAGTATCGGGGCCGCTGGCGGTATGCTCACCAGCGCCGACGGCAAGCTGACGTTGACCGTTCCCGCCAACGCGGTAGCAAGCGCGGTCATATTCACCATCCAGCCGATCACCAGTGAAGCACCGGGCGCTGTTGGTGGCGCTTACCGCCTGCTGCCCGATGGGCAAACGTTCGCCGTCCCAGTCAAACTTGCCTTCGCCTACGACGATCAAGATTTGCACGGTGCCAATCCCGATGCACTGGGTGTGGCGTTCCAGGACACGAAACGATTCTGGCGGTCAATGACAACGGTGCAGCTAGATCAGGTCAATCGCAAACTGACGGTGTCAACCTTGCACTTTACCGACTGGACATCGCATCTACGGGGGCTTCAGCTTCAACCTGGTCGGGCGACCGTCGCGGTGGGCAAGTCGCTGGTCCTTTTATTGGTGAACTGCAAGACCGGTGAGCCTGACGGAAACAACGTCGTGAGTTCGTTGTTAATCTGCGTGCCGCCATTTTTCACTGCAGCCGCGTCAGGCTGGGCAGTAAATGGCGCGCCCGGCGGTGTGGCCGGGCTTGGTCTGGTCGCGCAGACGAGCCGCATCAGCGCGACCTATACCGCTCCCGCCACGAAACCAACGCCCAATCGGGTGGCGGTGAGCGCTCAAGTGACTGGAGCGTTAGGACCTACCACCGTCGTTTCCAACATCACGATCACTGATGATTCGTGGACGGGTACCAGCAAATCAACCTCTGGAGTCATCGACGCCAGCGCCGAGGTCATCTGGACGCGCGAGAGTCTGGTCGGCAACGTCGCGACCTATTCGCCTTCTGGTGTAGTCAGTGTTACGGTTCACGGATGCATTACGTACAACCCGTCAACTGGCGTGATCGACCCGGCATCGGGCGGCGTGCTAGTCGTTGATTTCAATGCCAATCCACCCACTTATCACGGCATGGGCTTGGCGATTTGGCCCGCCGTCATGACGATAACGTGCCCCAACCCGCCGCCGCCTGTTAGCACCTTCCTACCCTCAGCCTTCTTCGGTGGCAGCAAGGGACCGGGAGGTGGTGCGGCTGCGGGAGAGGTGAGCGGCAATGGCACCACAATCAGTGGCAGCGACACCAACAGGCAAGGGCCGGTGCCGGTCACCTTCACCTGGAATTTCACGCGGAATTAGTAACGCGGAACCGACCGTGGAACGCGTCGATTTGCATGCATTTTTTCTGTTCAGCTTTTTGATGAAACCTAGGTTTTACTGGGGCCAGTGTCTCAATTTCGAATAAGTCGATATCTGCTGTAATCGAAGTTTAGGCCCACTGCGGACGCCATTTTCTGGAAAAGCTGATAGTCAACTATTCGGCGGCGCGCGCCACGACAACGGGCGAGGCAACCTTACTCTGGCAGCTCAACCTGCGGCATGCGCGCCATGATGATCCCGGTCTTTTTTCGCAAACCGGGTGCGTTCAGATTGCGTTCGTAAAAGCGTGGATTCGGGGCCATCGCGGCGAGTTTCGCGGCTTGCTCGGCTGACAAATTCGCGGCGGAAATTCCGTAGTAGCGCCGCGCTGCAGCCTCCGCCCCGAAGACGCCGTTGCCCCATTCGATCACGTTTAAATACAGCTCCAGAATGCGCGCTTTGTCGAGCATGTGCTCGAGCATCAGCGTGATGATCGCCTCCTGCCCTTTGCGCAAATAACTCTTTTGCGGCGATAGAAACAGGTTCTTCGCGAGCTGCTGCGTGATGGTCGAACCACCTGCCACCGTCTTGCCTTTAGCACGATTTTTTTCAATGGCGAGTTGAATGCCATCCCAATCAAACCCTTCGTGATCGACGAAGGTTGCGTCCTCGGATGCGATCAGCGCGCGCTTCAAATTGCGCGAAATTTTTTCGTACGGCACCCAGATGTAGTGAATCGCGGCATCAGGTTTTTTATCGCGCAATTCGCCCATGCGATACGACATGAATGCCGTGCTACCGGGCGCATGCGAACCGTACCACCAGATCAATCCCGCAAACACCATTTGCGCCACCACAAACAGCAAAATTGCGGCGAGCAACACGGCAGCAATCATGCGCCCGATGAGTTTGACCATCAGTTAGCTGGCGGCAAGTTCAGCACGCAGCAGCGCGATGATCGGCGCGGCCTGCGGCAGCAAGCCACGCCACTGCACGTAGCTCTCAGCGGCCTGTTCAACGAGCATGCCGAGTCCGTCGGAAACACGCGTGGCACCTTGACGCAGCGCCCATGTCATGAACGCTGTGGGCTCCTTGCCGTACATCATGTCGTAGGCGAGCGAATCGCTCGCGAATATTTCCGCGTTCGCAGGCAATGGCAACGCATCACTGAGGCTCGATGACGTCGCGTTAATCACGATGTCGAAGCGCGTTGAACCGGCGGTCAACGCGTCAATCGTCTGCGCTTGAACGGGATAGTCCTGCAGATACGAAACAGTCAGGTCAACGGCCCGTTCCGCCGTGCGATTAACAACGACAACGCGCGACGGTGCGCGCAATAGCAATGGCCCGAGCACGCCACGTGCAGCGCCACCGGCACCAATCAACAGCACGGATTTATCCGCAAACGACCGTTGCAAATTCACTTCGATGTCGCGCACCAAGCCCGCGCCATCGGTGTTGTCGCAGAACCAGTGATCGCCGCGCCACATCAAAAAATTGGCGGCACCTGCCTGCTGCGCGCGAAGGCTCGCCTCTTGTGAAAGCGCAAACGCCTGCTGCTTGAACGGCACGGTGACGTTGGCACCCACGCCGCCCTCGCTACGAAAGCGCGCTAAATCGCCCACGAAATCATCGCGCGGCGACAGTCGTTTTTCGTAGTTAATGACTTGCCCCAAACTCTCAGCAAACATCGCGTGAATGCGCGGGCTTTTACTGTGTGCAATCGGGTTGCCGATGACGGCGTATCGCGCTGAACTTTCAATCTGAGTCATGATGTTCAGCGCGCTCAAGGTGCCTTGGCGCTGGCGGCGGATGAACTTTCAAGCTCACCCGCGCGTGTGAAGCTCCAGGTGCGCGTGATGTAGAGAATGTCAGTGTCGTTACGAATGTCCGGCGGAAACGGCGCGTACGGACCCGCCATTTGCACGATTTTCAGCGCAGCCGCATCGAGAATCTTTTTGCCGGAACCGCGATCAACTTCGACGGTTTCAATACGACCGTCCGCCTTGATCGCGACGGTCAGCACCAGCGAACCATAGAGTTGCTGCGCGCGTGCGATTTCCGGATAGTTGGCATTGCCAACGCGCTCGACTTTTTGTCGCCAGTCCTCAACATAGCGCGCAAAGCGATATTCCATTGCGCGCGCACCAATGTGTTTTTTCTTGGGGCGCTGCTGATACGAATCGAATTCGCGCGCGATTTGTGCTTCCAGGCGTTGCAATTCCAGAGCCTTGGCCGACATCTCACGAAAGGCATTGGCCGAATCAGCACGCGTCGACTCTTTGGCATCGCGATCCGTCGCCGTCTTGTTGCGCGCATTGAGCTGCTGCAACAGCTCGCGCGTTTGCCGCTCAAGGTTTTCGACATTTTCACGCGCAGCCGTTAGCTGCGTGTTCTGCGAATCAACCGCTGCGCGCGGCAAGGGTGAACTCAGGCGACGCTTGGCATCGGTATTGCCGCCGCCGTCAAGGTTGGCCTGCGCCAGAAAATCGGCTTGTGACGGCTTGGTCGCGGTCTTGGCATTCACCAGCGATACTTCAAGTGGTGGCGATGCCGTCGACTGTTTGAACAATTTGGGCAACTCAAAGTGCAGCGACAGCAGGATGATGTGCGCGCCCAGCGATGCGGCCAGCGTCCATTTAAGCAGCGGACTCATGCCGCCCATGCCACCCGCTGCGGGCGGCAGAACGGGCGCTATAACTGCTTGGGTAGGACGCTTCACACCTTGATTTTAGGCGGCAGGTGCCGTCGTTGCAGCCGCGCCAGACGTTGCCGTGCCCGGCACTGCCTCAATAAAACGTAAATGCAACGCAGGCTCGAACAAGTCAATCTCGGCGACGGCCAGAATGACCTGCGTCCCCGGTGCCTGACTCGCCATGTCGTTGACTCGCTGCACAATCGGCAAGCGATCAAAACGCACCAAGTTTTCGCGGATTACGCGGGCTGTGAGTTTCCCGATGCCCTCCTGCTGAATGAAGCGAAGGCACCAGTAAAACTCCATTTGCTGCTGAAATTCTGCGTACGCGCCATAGGTCGCATCGAAGTCGGTCACCGCTGCGAGCAACTCGGAGCTACCGCGCGGATACGCCGCTGGCGCATCCGCGACTGCCGCGAGCAACTGACGCTGGTTCACCAGATCGGAATAACGGCGTAGGGGCGACGTTGCCCACAAATAATGCGGCACGTTCAAGCCTTCATGCGGGCCCGGCAACGAACTCATCTTCGTCTTGCCAGCCGCCTGCACGCGGAACATACCGGGTGAACCTTTGTCTGCCAACACTTTTGCCCATGACACATTGGCAAAAATCATCAACTCGGACACGAGCGTATCCACGGGCGAACCGCGCTGTCGCGTGCTGATGTCGATGCGGCAGTGTTTCGCATCGGAATCGCCGGTAACGGTGAAGTTGTAGTCAACGCGATTGTTGATTTGTGGCGTGGCACCGACGCGAACGTTCTCAAGTTTTTGTGCAAATTGATGCAGCATTCGCAACTCGCCCGCGTGACCGCCAGCAGCGCTTGCGTCGTTCGCGGGTTCAAGCCACTTGAGTGCGTCGAGATCGTTAATACGCAGGTTTGCCGCCATCGGTACACGCTCAACGCGCGTCTCGGTCGACACGACGTTGAGGTCGGCATCAAGCGTTGCATAGAGCGACAACGCAGGCGGCGTTTTGCCTTCATCCAACGAGAACTCAGTGATGAGCGTTTCCGGCAGCATGGTGATTTTGTGGCCAGGCATGTACACCGTTGACAGTCGATCCCGCGCGACGCGATCTGCATCACTTCCCGGCTCAAATGCGAGCGCGGGCGCGGCGATATGTACGCCAAGTTTGTAGCCGCCACCCGCCAGCGATTGCCAAGAAAACGCGTCGTCAATCTCGGTGGTCGCCGCGTCGTCAATGCTGAACGCGCGAACATTGGCGATAGGTAAATCCGACGCCGTTTGCACTGAAAGGTTCGGCGGGAATGCGACTCCTTTGGGGAACGTCGCACGCAAAAATTTCTGAAAATGCAGCGCATGGGTTGACGGAATCGCGCCCGATTTTGCGAGCAGATGCACGGGCGACATTCGCGCACGATCCGCTGCTGCGGCGAGCGCTTTGTAGGCGAGGCTTTGTTTGTCAGGCGCGTGCAGCAGTTGCGCCCATTGGCCCGCAATTTCAGGCGGCGCGCACCCGGCCACCAAATCGGTGACCCACGCCTCCATCTGCTCAGCTTCGCGCGCTTTGCGCTCGATGCTGAGTAAGGCCGCTTTCAGCGCGTCTTCTGGAGCCCGCTTGTAGCGGCCCTTTCCGCGTTTGTAGAAATACATGGGGGCTTGTTGCAAGGCGAGCAACGTGGCGGCCATTTGCTCAGGCGTTGCGCCCGCGCCGAAGTATTCCTGCGACAACTCGGCAAACGTTAATTCGTCACGTCCCTCTGCGCTTTGCCACAACAGCGACATGTCAATATCGGCCAACTGCTTTTGCGCGCTGGCCATCAACGTTGCCGCATCGGGCTGGGCAAAATTCATCAACACATGCGACGATTTGACTTTGATGCGGCGGCCACCGGGCAACTCCACCTGCGCGGACGCGTCCGATTCCGACATGATCAATGCGGCCTTGATCTGGCCGTCGTCTTCAAAAAGTAAATTCATCGTGCCGGAGTATTGGTAATGCCGTGTGGTACATGGCCAGAGGGTACAACTCTGCTGGCAGACTCTACATGTCGGCGTTGATCGTCAAAAAATATGTCAGCACCAAAGGCGCGCAGAAATTCAGCTTTATCCAGCCCGCCGAGGAACAGCGCCTCGTCTATACGCACGCCCCAGGCGCGCAGCGTACGAATCACCCGCTCGTGCGCAGGCGCTGAACGCGCGGTGACGAGTGCGGTGCGAATCGGTTGCTGATGACGCGGAAATTCGGTTTGAATTCGGTGCAATGCGGCAAGAAAACTTTTAAACGGACCGCCGCCGAGCGGCGTTCCAGCAGCGTTCGCTTCCGACGCGCTGAACGCATCCAGCCCCTGCGATTGATAGATACGCTCTGCTTCGTCAGAAAAAAGCACGGCGTCGCCGTCGAATGCAATACGCAACTCGTCATCGACGGGCACCGACACGCTGCCCGAATGATCGTACCCAAGCCGGGGCACAATGGTGGCCGCCGCATGTCCGGATTCAAGCGCGTGGCGCACGTCCTCCGGGTCGGCAGAAAGAAAAAGATGGGTGCCCAAAGCGGGCACATACCGCGATGTGTCGCGCCCACTGGTGAATACTGCACGCGTAATGCCGAGCTTGTAATGGCTGATGGCGTTGAACACGCGCAGGCCCGTATCGGCACTATTTCGCGAGAGCAAAACGACCTCAACATGCTGATGACCGGCCTCATTAAGTCGCAGCAGTTTACGCGTCAACTCGAACGCAACACCCGGCTGCAACAGGTCATTTTCATGGGCGACCTGATGCTGCTGATACGCCTCAACACCGCCTGCCTCGTACACGCCGTGGCTCTCGGAGAGATCGAACAGCGCACGCGACGAGATCGCCACGATGAGCTGGTTGTCGATAGAGGAAGGCATCGTCTGGCGCGACCGTTAATGTAGAACACGCGACAGCGGGTCGCAAATAGTCCTTCGCCCGCAAGCGGGAGAGGGGTGGGTGATGGGGGGAAGTGTCGGAAGTGTCACGTTCAATCGGTCAGGGCGTGGCCCCAAAGCATCATGACAGTCAGGCGCGCTCGGCGCGACAGATGAAGCCGGTCAACGGCGCTTCACCTTCGTTGCGCAGGGTCGTCGCTTCGATGGTGATTGTGTTGAATCCTGCGGCCTCGCACAGGCGACGCACCGAGCGCTCGCTGTGGGCAAAACGATTGCTGGATCGAAGCAGCAGGTCCGGCTCGCCGTCAGTGGTGCTTTCGCAGGAAAATAACAGCATCCCACCGGGACGCAACACGTTGTAGGCATTCGCGATCGCCTGCGTTAATTCGCCGACGTAAATGAACACATCCGCCGCCGTGATGACGTCGTACTGGGCGGGCGGCGTCTGCGCTAGTGCATCGAGCAAATTCACCTGGTGAAACCGGTGGTAAAGCCCGTGCTTGAGCGCCTCTTCAATCATCTTTCCTGAAAGCTCAACCCCGACCAATGTGCCATGGATCGGCCCGAGGTACAACCCGACCAGCCCGGTGCCGGAGCCCAGATCAAGCACATCAACCACCCGATCAGGATGGCGCCCAACAATGATTTCTGCAAATCTGCGCGGCACGCCGTACTGCAGGTCACCCACCAGTTCTTTGTCAAACCGCGGGGCGTAATCGTCAAATAGCGAGCTCACCATGGCCGCTGGCATGGTCGCTGGCACTTCACCCGTTGCGGCTGCAAGATTAAACGCGATGACCGGATCATTCGGCGAAAGCTGCCGGGCCAACTGCATGTCTCGCGTCGCCGCGTCAACGTCGCCGCGCAGTTCGGCAACCGCCGCCATTCCAGATATGGCGATGACATTACCCGGCGCCAGGTTACGGGCGCGCCGATACGATTTTTCCGCGCTGTCGAGATGGTTAAGTCGCTGCGAGCACACCGCCAGTGCATTGAGAATATCAACCCGTTGCGGAGCCACCGCGACGGCGCGTTCGAGAAATTTTTCCTGCTGTTCGATGACGTTCGCGCGATCAGCGACGGCAGAGGCCATTTCCAGCAACGCGAGATTCTCACCACAGATTTCCAGAGCCTCCGTGGTGGCATCCAGAGCGAGCTGGTGTTCACCCAGCTCACTGATGGCGCGAATGCGTGCCACGTGGGCATCGACCCACTCAGGTGCCAGGTCAAGCGCACGCTCAAGCGACTGAATGCAGGCGGGCAGGTTTCCCGCCTGTTGCGCCATGGACGCCCCTAAAAAATAAATACGTGCATCATGCGGCGCGCTTTTAACCAATGCGTTGAGCAGTGTTGCGGCGGCCTTAAGCTCACCGCGTTCAATTTGCTGCCCGACGCTGCCCAGCTGCGCCCCGATGAAGTCATTCGCCACAGTGCGATACCCGATGTTTAGGACGCAGGAGTATATCGGGGGGCATGTTCAGCGCCGTCACCGCGACGTTTCACGCAGCGCATCAAGCAGGCGATTGTGAATGTTGGCAAAGCCGCCGTTACTCATGATCACCACATGGTCACCCGCTCGGACTTCGTGAGCAATGGCTGCGGTGAGCGCAGCAATGTCGTTGTAGTCTGCGGCGCGCGACGCGATCAACTGTAACGATTCGGCAACCTCCCACCCCAGTCCGCCCGAATACGAATACACGCGATCTGCGTCAAACAGGCTCTCCGCGAGCCGCGCACGCATTGCGCCGAGCTTCATCGTATTTGACCGCGGCTCGAAGACTGCGATCACGCGCTCTCCCTTTGCAATTTTCTTTTTAAGCGCACTCACTGTGGCGGCAATTGCCGTTGGATGATGCGCAAAATCGTCGTAGACCTTGACGCCGCACACTTCACCGCGCAACTCAAGACGTCGCTTCACACCCTGAAATACGGCGAGCGCGGCAAGCGACCGTTCCGGTGCCACGCCCACATGCCTTGCCGCCGCAATCGCGGCCAGCGCGTTCAGGCGATTGTGCAATCCCGGCATGTCGAGCTTCAATTCGCCGAACCGTTGTCCGCCGAAATCAACCTGATCTTCGCCGACAAAATGCCAGCCCTGAACGGACGCGAACGCCTCGCGCTCGCTCCAGCAGCCCATAGCTAGCGTTTGCGTTAGCTCCGCATCCATCGCGTTACTGATGATGCGTCCGCTCGACGGAATCGTGCGCACCAGATGATGAAACTGTTTGCGGATCGAGGCCACGTCCGGAAAGATGTCAGCGTGATCGTATTCAAGATTGTTGAGCACGACGGTGCGTGGGCGGTAGTGCACGAACTTGCTGCGCTTATCGAAAAACGCGGTGTCGTACTCGTCGGCCTCGATCACGAAATGGGATCGACCACTGTGGGACGTACCCAAACGCGCGGATACGTCGAAATCAGTCGCAACGCCGCCAATCAAAAACCCCGGCGTGTAGCCCGCATATTCAAGAATCCACGCCAGCATTGACGTCGTCGTCGTCTTGCCATGCGTGCCAGCAACCGCCAACACCCATCGGTCGCGCAGCACGTTGTCCGAGAGCCATTGCGGCCCGGAGGTGTACGCCGCGCCCGCGTCCAAGATGGCTTCAGCCAGCGGATTGCCGCGCGTCACCACGTTGCCTATCACAAAGCAATCGGGTTTCAGTGCCAGTTGATCCGCTGAATAGCCCTCGATGAGATCGATGCCAAGCGCGCGCAGCTGATGAGACATCGGCGGATAGACGTTGGCATCGGTGCCGGTGACGCGAAACCCCGCCTCGCGAGCGAGCGCCGCAACGCCACCCATAAAGGTGCCGCATATACCGAGAATGTGAATGTGCATACGGGGAGGCTGACGCCTCGATGGGCAGCGGATAAATTTGTACCGCAATTATCGGCGAGCGACTGTTCCCGACGGCGACGACAGACGGTGCGCGGAGGGACGCGAGTGCAATAACTCTTTGCGGAAAGCGCCATTCAAATGGGGCTTGATCGCGGTTTAGGCCGAAAGTCGACTTGCAGCTTAAATCACATCTTTTCCCGCATATAATCGACGTTTCAACAAAAAGCTGTACATGTTTGAACTGCGCCATCTGGCACTCGAAGCGCTTGCGACCTGCGATGTTGCCGCCAAGCTTGCGGCGGTCACTGCCATCGCACTGGACACGGCGCTCGATTGCGACCGTCGGATTGACGAGCCACGAACGCTGCCGGGCCGTCCACCGCGGCCCGACCTGATCGCCGCCACCGATGTGCCCCGACGCGGCATCGGCAGCCGCGAAGGCCGCGCTGCGCTGATCCATGCGCTCGCCCACATCGAATTCAACGCGATCAATCTGGCGCTCGACGTCGTATGGCGATTTGCCACCATGCCGCCGAATTTTTATCGTGAATGGATGCAGGTAGCGCGCGAAGAAGCGCTGCATTTTTCACTGTTGCAAGCGCACCTGAAAACGCTCGGCTTCGACTACGGCGATCTTCCGGCGCACAACGGACTGTGGGAGATGGCGGAGAAAACCAGCAACGACGTGCTCGCGCGACTGGCGCTGGTGCCGCGCACGCTGGAGGCTCGCGGGCTCGACGCCTCAATACCGATGCGCGACAAACTGCTCGCCGTCGGCGACACGGCTGCCGCAGCGATCATCAGCATCATTTTGCGCGACGAAATTCGACATGTCGCGGTTGGAAACTTTTGGTATCGCTATGTGTGCAGCGAACGCAAGCTGGACCCGATTGCCACCTATGCAACGCTCGCTGCGCGCTACGACGCGCCCCGCTTGCGCGGCCCATTCAATCGCGAAGCGCGGTTGGCGGCGGGGTTTGAATCGGCCGAAATTGACGCACTCGTGGCGGAGTCCATAGCCCCGCTTGCCGCCACTCCTACCTGTTCAGGTAGTACCCAACCCGGTTAGCGTTTGCGACGATACAAGGCCGCGCTCACGCTGCCTTTTTTATGCGGACAAACGAAGGATCACAGCGCCTTCGCTTGACATCAGGTGGCCACTCACATCACCGGAGATCCTCGCCATGTTTGCATTCCTCACTTGCCAGAACCTGCCGCTTGCGCGCAACGATCAACGCCCGCGCCGCATCTGGAGGGCACCTGTAGCCTGCCTTGCCGTCGCGCTCACGCTACCGTTTGCTCCGGGTCTCGCATCCGCGCAAAGCTCGGTAAACACCGTGACGGTGGTGGAATATCACAACACCGAAGCCGACGCCTACTTTGTCACCGGACGCGCGGACGAGCAGGCGACGCTCGACAGGTTTCCCGCCTTTCGTCGCACTGGCATGAGCTTCTCCGCGACCGCCGCCGCCGCCGCTACGGCTGATCAGGCCCGCGTTTGTCGCCTCTACATCAACGTGCCTGCCGCTGGCGTCAGCTCGCATTACTACGGCATACAAACGATGACGGCGCAGCGCTACGACTGCGAAGATTTTCGCGCCAACCCACCGGCGGGCTTCAGTTGGGAAGGCTACGATTTCGCAGTCAGCGCGCCCGTAGGTGGCGTCTGCACGAGCGGCAGCACCGGCGTCTCGCGAAGCTTTCGCAACCTGACCACGGTCAGCGGCAAGGTGAAAACCTCAAATCACCGCTACACCGTCAGCAGCGCCCGCTATGCTGCTGCGGCTACGGCAGGCTATGTCGGCGAGGGGGTGGTATTTTGCGTGGCCAACGCCACCGATGCGCCGGGGCTCAGCGTCAGCGGTGTGCGCACCACGGCAACCGCCAGCCTGCGCTGGCTGAGCATGGCGGGCACCTCGGGCAGCGGCGAAGCGCGCGACTGGTTTTATCGGGTCAACGTGGCGACCGCTACGGAAAACGCGCCCGACAGCGGCGGTGTGACCAAAGATCGTTCGTTTCGCCGGGAACGTGTTGCCGGGTTGGTGCGCGAGTGGAGCGGTAACGACAACTATGCGCGGCTGAATGAGATGTTTTTGGATCCAACCCCCGCACGCTGGCACACCTGTGCGCCCGCCGACCAACGGTTCGGATCGGTCACGGACGCTGATGGCTTTGGCACCTACCTCAACTGCGAGGGTGATGCGGGCAAAACGCAACTCGTCAGCGTTGATGTCTCTGGTCGCAGCCTGCGCTGGTTGGTCACGTGGATGCGCGGCCTGCCGCTGTACTACGGCAGTCAGAGCTATGTAACGTGGGGCCCTGAGCCTACCGCGGTGAGCGACACCGTGCTGCTGCCTGCCGGTGCGCTGGTTTATTTTGTGACCGCGAACGCCGCAGTGCCCACCACCGGTTACGACAGCCGCAGCTTAAACCAGGTAACGGCGTACTCAGCGGCCGTCGCGGCGGGCGGCGATGCCCGAACCGGCGGCACGCCGGTGTGCGCGGCCAGCGGTAACGCCTCCTCCGCCGTCACGCGTCTGGAGGATTTTGTCGCCACCAATCAGGGAACGCCCTGCCTGCTTCCGCCTAGCACGCAAACCAACGCCGCAGGCACCGTGTTCAGCACCGGTCCGCGTAATGATTGGTGGACTAACACCACACAGTCAATCGGCACCACGGGCAGCGCCAGCAGCAACGTCGGCAATGCCAACGTCACGGCGTACTACAGCGGCAACACCGCAGTTCGCGTAGCCTTTGACGCCACGGGCAACGGCGTGCGGTATTACCGCTGCCAGCAGCGCATGAGCGATTCGAGCGTGCGAAACTGCGACCGCGCCGGCGTCGGCACTTACAGTATCAGCGTGCAGGGCGATTCGCGAGTTTTGACGCTTGAAGGGCAGCCCGATGCTGAAGCGCTGGGATATCGTCGAACATTCGTCGAGCGCGGCGGCAGGGTCTACTTCGGTTACGTCACCACGCTGGCGGTCGATGCGGTGACGGCGCGACCAAATCTGGAGGCCACCAACGCGCTGTTCAACGCACTGTGAATACCGCTGCTGGTGCCTTGATTCCGCAGTTCATTTAAGGTGAGCAACGCTCGCTGGGTCCCTGCGCAGGTGGGGACTCAGGGCGACGAAAACTTGATCTTGCCGGTGAGTAGCTGCCACCACATCACCCAGTCGCCCATGAACGAATACAGCGGCTGCTTGAAGCTCGCAGGCTTGTTTTTCTCGAACCCGAAATGGCCGACCCAAGCCCAAGCGTAGCCCTGCACGACAGCGAGCAGGATCAGCGCGTAGAAGCCCGTCGCAATCGCAGAAAGTGTCAACGAAAGTGCGATGGACGTGCCGACGAAATGCAACACGCGGCACGTTGAATTGCGATGTTCGCCCAAATAAAACGGGAAGAATTCGGCGAAACTCGTGAATTTTTGAACCGGGACATAAGCCATGAACTTTTCCTCCTTTTATTGGCGCTGATGAACGATAGCGAAGATCGCGTTGGCGTATCAGCTTTTCTGCATAACCCGCATCTGAAGAGGGCTTAGACCATAGGTTTGGCAAAAGTCAATAAACGACCGTTTAACGGTCTAAGCCCATATTCAATGCGCTAGTTGGAACAAAGCCATATAAGAGCCAGCTACTCCTGCGGCCGAAACCGCAACGTCAACGTTCGCTGGAAAACATCCGCTTGGTCTGGTTTTGGCAGCGGCGAGGATTTGTTGATCGCACGCTCAACTGCGTCGTCAAACGCGGGAATTCCACTGGATTTTTTCTTCGTCACGGTCAGAACTTCGCCGGTAGGTAATTGGACTACCTCGAACACTGCTTCGATATTGCCCGGCCCGTCCCAGACGACATTGCCTTTGACTTTCGCACGAATTTTGCCAACGTAATCGCCTTCTGCTTTGGCCCGAGCGCGCGCCGTCGCGGCATCAGTGGCGGCTTTGGCCGCGCGATCAGCCGCTTGTCGCTCTGCGAGCTCGCGCGCCTGCTTTTCTGCGGCGACGGCTGCTGCACTCGCTGCTGCCGCAGTGGCTGCGGCCGCCGCCTTCACCGCTAGCTGCTCCTGGTTCGCCTTGTCCTGCGCGAGCTTCAGCTCTTTGCTGCGCGCGTCGTCAAGCTTGCGAGCGAGCTCCTTTTTTGCCGCGTCATCAATGGCTTTGAGTTTCGCTTTTTCTTTGGCGTCGTCCGCCGCAAGCTTCGCGACTTGAGCCTTTATCTCCACGGCCTTCTCCGCTTCTTTCTGCGCTTTTTCTCGCGCGATATCCGCGGGCAATGGCAGCGGCGGCGCAGGTGTTTTCACCAGAGGCGGCGGCACCGGCTTTGGTGTCGGTTTGGGTGGTGGCGGTGGTGGTGGTGGCTCCGGCGTAGGCGGAGGCGGCAAGGGCTCCACCGCAACCGGCGGTGCAGCGCGGGTCACCAGCTCCACCGCCAGCGGCTCCGCAGTTGAGGGCGCGACCTGCTTCCAGCGCACGCTGAAAATCAGCACGGCGACCAGCACGATATGCACGAAGATCGCGCCGATCCAGGCCGTGGTTTTCGAGCCGTTCATTGCATCATTACTCAGTCAACCAAACGTGGCCTGTTCGGCAGGCTCCCTCTCCTTGGGGGAGAGGGTTGGGGTGAGGGACGTTGCATACGAACCAAACTCGTAACGCGATCACCCTCTCCCCGCCCTCTCCCCCAGGGAGAGGGAGTCAAACCGGCGGACACCGGACACATTTGGTTGCTTATGAATACTGCGGCAGTTACCACCCGCTAGCCGCCTTCTTTAGCAACCAGCCCGACGCGCTTGACGCCCTGCGCATGCAGTGCTGCGAGCAGGCTCACCACTTCATCGTACTTCACGCTCTTGTCGGCCGCGATGACCACCGCGCGCTCTCTGCCTTTCTGCATGTCCACCACGCGCGAGACGAGGCTGGCGCGCGTGAACTTGTCGCGGCTGGTCGTTGCACCGTCGCGCAGCGCCAACGTGCCATCAGCCTTAATCGTCACTTCAATCGGGTCGCCCTGCGTGGTCGACAGCGGCTGCCCCACACTCGGCAAATCAATCTCACCCGTGCGCAGCGCGGGCGTGGCGATCATGAACACAATCAACAACACCAACATCACGTCGATGAAGGGCACTACGTTGATCTGGCTAACGAGTTTGCGGCGGCGCATGTTGCTTTTCTACGCCTGCCGTTGCAGGATGTTGAGAAACTCTTCAGCGAACGTCTCTAGCTGCACGTTGATACGATCCAGTTGCGCCTGAAAACGGTTGTACGCGACGACCGCCGGGATCGCCGCGAACAGGCCAATCGCGGTGGCAATCAGCGCCTCAGCAATCCCCGGCGCGACTTGTGCGAGCGTCGCCTGCCCCACGCTCGCCAGCCCGCGAAACGAATTCATGATGCCCCACACGGTGCCGAGCAGGCCGATGTACGGACTGACGCTGGCGACCGTGGCGAGTCCCGGCAACTGATGTTCCAACGAATCCATTTCACGTTGCGTCGCAGCTTTGAGCGCGCGCCGCGTGCCGTCCACCACCGCCTCGCGCGAGGTCGCCGCCTGCCGCTTTTGTTTGATGAATTCACGAAATCCCGCCGCGAACACATCGGCCTGCGGCCCGTTTTTTTCGCGCCCTTCGCTGATGCGTTGATACAGCTGGTTCAAGTCGGAGCCCTGCCAGAACGAATCGTCAAACGTCGCGTTCTTTTTCGCTGCGCGCTTGAGCGTGCCGCCCTTGTAAAAAATCAGCCACCACGACCACAACGACAGCAGGACCAGCAGCAGCATCACCAGTTGAACCGGCACGCTGGCACCGGTCACCAGATGAATCAAAGAAAGATCGGCAGTGGGTTTCATGCAGGGGCCTGAGTGAGTGTGGATTTCATGGCCGCGCGCATCGCGGGCGGCATACGGATTGGCCCCGACAGATCACTGGCGATGAACGCCAGTGTGACAATCGCTGCGAACAACAGTTCATCGCCGTTGTCGTTACGCCGGGTGACGCGCTGCCGGATAACCAGGCGGCTCGCGCCGACATCGGTGGGCTCAGCAGAGACGGAAATGAGATTGCCGAGCAGCGCAGGCGAGTGGTAATCCGCCTCAACGCGGCGCACCACGAATACGGCCCTCAAGTCACGCTGAATTACATCGAGCTCAAAGCCCGCCGCGCGCAGCCATTCGGTACGAGCGCGCTCGATGAAGCGCAGATAGTTGGCGTAATAAACAACGCCACCGACGTCGGTGTCTTCGTAGTAGATGCGTACGGGGATACGAAAGCTCCCTCCCCCCGGGGGGGAGGGTTGGGGAGAGGGTGCCCGCGAACTAGCCATCATTACCAAACAACTCCCCCGACCCATTCCCGCCCATCGCCGCAGGCGGCACCAATCCGAAGTGCCGGTACGCGCGCGCCGTCGCCACACGCCCACGACTGGTGCGCTGGATGTAGCCCTGCTGAATCAAAAATGGCTCGATTACATCTTCAATCGTCTCGCGTTCTTCGCTGATGGCGGCGGCCAGATTGTCAACGCCGACGGGCCCACCGGCGAACTTTTCAACAATGGTCGAGAGCAATTTGCGATCCATCACGTCGAGTCCGCTCGCGTCGACATCGAGCATCGCCAGCGCCTTGTCCGCCACCTCGTGCGACACGCGCCCATCGGCGCGCACCTCCGCGTAATCGCGTACGCGGCGCAGCAGGCGATTAGCGATACGCGGCGTGCCACGCGAGCGCTTGGCGATTTCGGTCGCGCCGCCCGGCTCCATGTTCACGTTCAACAAATTCGACGACCGCGTGACGATGCGCGACAGCTCTTCATCACTATAAAACTCCAGCCGCGCCACGATGCCAAAGCGGTCGCGCAACGGATTAGTCAGCATGCCCGCACGCGTCGTCGCGCCGATCAGCGTGAAGGGCGGCAAGTCCAGTTTCACCGAGCGCGCGCCCGGCCCTTCGCCGATCATAATGTCGATGGCGTAGTCCTCCATCGCGCTGTAAAGCGTCTCTTCCAGCACCGCGCTGATGCGATGAATCTCGTCGATAAACAACACATCGTTGGGCTCAAGATTGGTCAACAGTGCCGCCAGATCGCCCTTCTTCTCCAGCACCGGGCCCGAGGTTTGGTGCATGTTGACATGCATCTCACGCGAAATGATGTGCGACAAGGTGGTCTTGCCCAACCCTGGCGGGCCGAACAGCAGCACATGATCCAGCGGCTCTTTGCGCGAGCGCGCCGCCTCGATAAAGATCGAAAGCTGGCCACGAATTTTTTCCTGACCGATGTATTCGTCAAGCTGCTTGGGACGCAGCGCACGTTCAAGTGCGTCCTCCTGCACGCCTTCGCTCTTGGGAGCGATCAGGCGATCAGACGCGCCATCGTCCGGTCTAGCGCGTGCGCTGGTAAGCGTGTCGTCGTGGATAGCCATACAGCTCTTCTATTGGGGGACTGGGCTAGTCCCCCGCCCCTTGCGGGAGAGGGTTAGGGGGCGACGCCCACCGGGCGTCATCCTCGGCGCAGCCGGGGATCCAGCGCGTAGTCACCGCGAAGCGCACCTCAACGATTGCGCTCATGCCGCGCGGGGCAGTAACTTTCTTTTGCTTCGCCAAAAGAAAGTCACCAAAGAAAAGGCGACCCCGACATTCGCCCTATGCGTAACGGTTGCGAGATTTGAAGCGAAAACGTCGCGCGGTCCGAAACTCGCTGCGCTCAAACAACGAACCGCTTCATCGACGTTTTCACTCCAAATCTCGGGGGCGAATGAACGGGGACCCCGCCGAACTGGCGGTTAAATATTATGCAACTGCTCCACAGCAATTTACGTTTCAAGACCCTTGTATTTAAACAGCACGTCTTCTGACTCAATTAGTGGCATATCTCTTCGATATGCCAATTTACGGTGTGGCTCATCCACCAATAGTTGCGCAACATTTTTCTCAAGTGCGTTTTCCACGTTGTCACAACTCTTTTCTTCACCGAACAGTCCAACACATCGGATGCTGTGATTCCATTCGACTGCCCACGACCACGAATCTTCACTGGGGTGCTTTCGAATAGCGACCTTATAGAAACCGTCTGCTATAGGCGTGGTGCATAAGAGTCGTGGCTCCCATTCTTTTACCGTTTCTGCGAACGATACGAGTCGCCTACTACCCCAGTCAGATCGTTTCGCGTACTGTAAACCCATAAAAGTGCCGCGCCAGAACCCGCCGCGCTGTGAGTCA
>JAYVNO010000044.1:0-6990 GCA_043758415.1 Burkholderiales bacterium | reverse complement strand
GCACCCCGTGCCCACCCTACGACACTACGACACCGGTTGTCATGCCGCCGCCCGGTGGGCACGGGGTGCCCACCCTACAGCCGTCAGCAGCAAAATTGACGATACGGCTTTTTCGTGAAACCCCTATTCAATATGGGCTTAGCGGCAGATAAGGCTAATAGTCGACTTTTTGAGTTTATTACGCCTATGCCCAAGTAGAACGTCGTTTTCCGCGAAAAGTTGTAAGGGTAAAAATCATGAAATCCAGCGCCAGCACACCGTGGTTCTTTCTGGCACCCAACGTGATCGTGATCATGCTGTTCACGTTGGTGCCCATCGTGATCAACGTCTATTACGCGTTCACCGGCGGCGTGAACCTATACCCCAGTCAACGCCCCGGCGTTGGCGTCGAAAACTTCTCGACGCTGCTCGAATGCGGCTCATATTTCGATCCGTCGACCTGTCGCAAAGACGTGTTTTGGCAGTCGATTTTCAACACGGCGAAATACTCGTTTTTTCAAGTGACGATGATGGTGCTGTTCAGCCTCATCACGGCCGTCGTGCTCAATCGCAAAATTATCGGTCGCGGCTTCTGGCGCGGCGTGTTTTTCTATCCCGTTTTATTGTCGCCGGTGGTCGTCGCGTTGATCTGGAAATGGATCCTTCAGCGCGACGGTTTGCTCAATGCGGCGATGGTCGGCATGGGATCGAATCCCGTGCTGTGGCTCGCGGAACCGGGCTGGGCGTTATTCTGGGTCACCTTCGTTTCCATCTGGGCGCACATGGGTTTCTACACGCTGATTTTGCTCGCAGGTTTACAGGCGATTCCAGCGGATTTGTATGAAGCTGCGCAGCTCGACCGAGCCTCGCCGTGGCGCTCTCTGACGCGCGTAACGCTGCCGTTGTTACTGCCGAATTTGATGGTGGTTCTTGTGTTGGCACTTATCAAGGCAGTGCAGACGTTTGACGAGGTATTCGTGCTAACGGGCGGTGGTCCGGGCTCGGCCACCACATTCGTCGTGCAGTTCATCTATCAAACGGGCTTCGTCGAACCGGTGCGGTTGTATGGCATCGCTGCGGCGGGTTCACTGCTCTTGGCGCTAGCGTTAGTCGCGCTCACGCTGCTGCAACTCAAACTATCGAACGCTGAAAAGGCCGGGGAGCGAGCGAGATGAGCGCGCTGTTCACGCCTCCGAGAACTTTGACGCAGATTACCGCTGATTTCACGCGGATGAACGCAGATTTCTTTTTCGAAATCCTAACCGCTAAAAAAATCTGCGGCCATCTGCGTCCAATCTGCGTAAATCTGCGTCAAAAACCCCTTCCTTGCCGCTCGGCCCAACAGCACCGGGAGCACCCATGAGCCCCCTCAAGTTCCTCACCCGCACACGGAGCGGTCGGCGCATGGACTGGACCGATTGGCTGTCGTACAGCTATCTCGTCATGGGCCTGTTCCTGATGTTTGGGCCGGTGCTGTGGCTCGTGATGTCGTCGTTCAAAACGGAGTCCGCGCTGAACGAATTTCCGCCGTCTTTTTTGCCTTACGGACAAAAGTCCGTTGCCGTTCCGGGTGAAGAAAAACTAAAGCCGGTGTTTCGCGTGAAGTTGCCGGACGGCACCACCAAAGAACTCGCCGAACTCCGCCGTATTGGGCTAACAGCAACACACGTTGACCCCGCGCGCCCCGACGATCTGGTCCGCGTGAACGTCAAGGATCGCGAGCCGGTGCGTGAGTTCAAGCTCGCCACCGAGAACTACACCGACTTAGGCGGCAAGATCAGTTTCGGCACCTATCTGTGGAACTCCGTGTTCATCACCGTGATCGCCACAATTCTTACGCTGCTGTTCAATTCGATGGCGGCATTTGCATTGTCGAAGTACAAATTCAAAGGGCGCACCTCGGTGTTCCTGCTGATCCTCGGCACGCTGATGGTGCCGCCTGCAATTGTGCTGGTGCCGAACTTTTTAGTGGTATCCGAACTGGGCATGTTGAATAGTTTATGGGGCGTCATCTGGCCTGCGATTGCTACTCCCACCGGAGTATTTCTGCTGCGGCAATACATGCTCACCATTCCCGACGAATTGCTCGACGCCGCGCGCATGGATCACGCCAGCGAGTGGCAAATTTACTGGCGCATCGTGTTGCCACTCGCAGCACCCGCGCTCGCGGTACTGGCGATTTTTTCAGTGATGTGGCGATGGAACGATTTCCTGTGGCCGCTCATCGTGCTTTCGAAAAACGAAAAGTTCACGCTGCAACTCGCGCTCAACGCGTTCCAGGGCGATCTCGTCACGCAGTGGAATTATTTGCTGGCAATGACGGTGATCACGCTGCTGCCGATCACTTTCGTATTCGCGTTCTTGCAGAAATACATCACGCAGGGAATTTCGTCCGCCGGGGTCAAATAGTGAATGCCTCTAAAAACTCATTTCTCGGGCACATTGCTGCGTTGCGCGGTGCTCGCGATCCTCATGTACCAGAGCGTACATTCCGGTCACTCCGCGCCGCGCGCCTTGCACTGTATCCCGATAAAGTGAATTTTTAGAGGCACTCATATGGCATCGCTTCAACTAAAAAAAATCGTTAAAGACTTTGGCACGGCCAAAGTGATTCGCGGTGTCGACCTCGACGTGCACGATGGCGAATTCGTAGTGTTCGTTGGCCCGTCCGGGTGCGGCAAATCGACGCTGTTACGCATGATTTGTGGGCTGGAAGACATCACCTCCGGCGAACTGTTCATCGACGGCGCACGCGCCAACGACATTCGCGCGGCGGATCGTGGCCTGGCCATGGTGTTTCAATCGTACGCGCTGTATCCGCACATGACCGTGTATCAAAACATGGCGTTCGGACTTGAGAATATTGGGCTGCCGAAAGATCAGGTAAAGAGCAAAGTGGATGCAGCGGCGAAACTGTTGCGCCTCGATCCGCTGTTGGAAAGGAAGCCAACGCAACTTTCCGGCGGGCAACGACAGCGCGTCGCCATCGGCCGCTCCATCGTGCGCGAACCGAAGATTTTCTTGTTCGACGAACCCCTGTCAAACCTCGATGCCGAGCTGCGCGTGTCGATGCGCGGCGAAATCACCGGCCTGCATCGTCGCCTCGGCGCGACCATGATTTACGTGACCCATGATCAGGTGGAGGCCATGACCATGGCCGACAAGATCGTGGTGCTGCGCGCGGGCAGCATTGAGCAGGTGGGCACGCCGCTTGATCTCTACAACCGCCCTGACAACAAATTCGTCGCGGGATTTATTGGATCACCGCAAATGAACTTTGTGCCAGTGACGGCGGGTCATGGCGACAACATCGTGACTGAATACGGGCAATCATTTTCTCTGCAAACAGTAAGCTTGCCTGCATCCGGCTCGGCGCTCACGCTAGGCGTTCGCCCCGAGCATTTGTCGCTCGAAAAAACCGAAGGCTCGCTCGCGATGCCGATGACCGTAACGGGTGTTGAGCAACTCGGCGGCCATTCGCTGCTTTACGGCACGCTGCCGGGCGCAAGCCCAAATGCGCAGGGGCCACGCATCACCGCGCAAGTGGCCGGACAGGTCAACACCCGGATCGGCGAAACGGCCACCGTGTACGCAGCCCCTAGCGCCTGCCGACTGTTTGCAACCGGCGGCAATGAGCCCGCAGTGCGCTGATGACGCCGCTACGAAAAGCTGCCGTTGTATCGACCGAGGATGGGCAGATCACGCTGGCGTTTGATGGTGAGTGGACGTGCGTTATTTCGATAGTTTCGGAGGGCGTTGGACGGGTTTTGTTCACGCCGCCCGATGGATTGCGTGAGCCACGAACTTGGGCGATTTCGCCTATAGCGTTCCCCTCCCCACGGGGGGGTGGAGCTAGGGTAGAAGAAAATGGCGACCTATCCAAGCGTGGACATGCATCCAACACCCTCACCCCAGCCCTCTCCTCCGAGGAGAGGGGGCAAGACCGAGCCACACTCTTCGCCTCATCTGTCGGCACCGTATCGCGCTCTGATTCGTCGCTAGCCGTCAGCAGTGCAAAACTAAGGGCGACAATCACCCTCGAACCCTTCGCAATATCGTGGGAGCAATTCAGCGGCACCGCATGGCTCGCCTGCTGCACCGACCGCCCCAGTTACGCCTATGCAGCGGGCACAAAGAGCGGTGCCGTAGCGCACTGGCAAGCACGCGACGGGCACGATCAATACTTTGGTCTCGGCGACAAAACCGGGCCTCTTAACAAGGCAGGCAGGCGTTTTCGAACGCGGCAACTCGACGCGCTCGGCTACAACGGCGAGACCAGTGACCCGCTGTACAAGCACTGGCCGTTCTTCTTGGGACGTCGCGCCGATACCGGCAGCACGTACGGCGTCTATTACGACACGCTCGCCGAATGCACCTTCGATTTCGGGCAGGAGTTCGATAACTATCACGGCGTCTCACGCAGCATTGAAATCGCCGATGGCGATCTTGATTACTACGTGATTGCCGGGCCGGATGTGGGCGCTGCGCTGGCGCGATACATGCAACTGATTGGCGGCACCGCGATGCCGCCGCGCTGGAGTCTGGGCTACGCCAATACCGCGATGGCATTGGCCGACTTTCCGGACGCACAGCACAAGATTCGCGAATTTCTGGCGCTGGCGGAACGTGACCAATTCCCGCTGTCGAGTTTTCATTTCGGCTCGGGCTACACCAGTCGCGGCAAGCAGCGCTATGTGTTCACCTGGAACACCGACAAATTCCCCGATGCACGCGGCCTGCTCAATGCGTTCAAGGCGGCTGACGTGCGCACGATGGCGAACCTGAAGCCGTGCCTGCTCAACGATCATCCGGCGTATGCGGGCATGGAGGCGAGCGGCGGTTTCGTGTGCGACAGCGCCACTGGCAAGCCTTGTTTGGATCAATTCTGGGACGGCTGGGGCGCGCACCTCGATTTCACGCGTCCTGCTGATCGCGAATGGTGGCAGGACGGATTCAAAAAGCAGGTGCTTGACTTCGGCATCGACAGCGGTTGGAACGACAACAACGAATACGAAATCTGGAGCGAGACGGGACAATCGCATGGCCACGGTGCGCCGATTCCGATTCATCGTTCACGCGCATTGCAAGCACTCCTGATGACGCAGGCGACCAGCGTTGCACAGGCACAAATGCGTCCGAACGAGCGTGTCTACACGGTCACTCGCGCGGGCCCACCAGGCATCCAACGTTACGCGCAAACATGGAGCGGCGACAACACGACGAGCTGGCACACGATGCGCTGGAATCAGCGCATCGCGCTGACGATGAGTCTCTCCGGCATGTTCAATATCGGCCATGACATCGGCGGTTTTGCGGGACCTGTGCCAAGTGCTGAGATGCTGATTCGCTGGACGCAGGCCTGCTGCCTCGTGCCACGCATGATCATGAATTCGTGGAAGGCGGACGGCAGCGTGAACTCGCCGTGGCTGCATGCTGAAGCCACCGGCCCGATCCGCGCAGCGATTGGTTTGCGACTGCATTTGATGCCTTACCTGTACACGTTGATGTGGCTGGCGAGCACTGCGCATCAACCGGTGCTTCGTCCCACGTTCTTTCATTTCGATGATGACGCAATCTGTTGGGCTGATAATGACGAAATGATGGTCGGCAGCGATCTGCTCGTAGCGCCGGTGTTTGAAGATGGAGCGCGCAATCGTTCGCTCTATTTGCCGCGGGGCGCGCATGCTGAAGGTTGGTACGACTTCTGGTCGGGCGAGTATTTCGCTGGCGGACAATCGATCACCGTAGACGCGCCGCTAGAGCGATTGCCACTTTTTGTTCGTGCGGGTGCGTTGCTGCCTACGACGGACACTTGGAGCGACACCGCGAAAACTGAGGAGTCCTCGCGGGCGCTGCGCTACTACCCTGCGCCGCTTTCTGACCACGTGGTTGAGACGCATACGAGTCTGTTTGAGGACAATGGATTGCAGACGACGAATGCGGTTGATCAATGCGTCGTTCACTATTTCCACGCGACTTCGATGCGTGACAAACTGGCGCTCGAAGCCACGCAGCAGGGCACATGGGCGCTTCCGTATGAAAGCATCCGTGTCGTACTGCCCGAGTCCGAAAAGCGCACGCTAAGCCAGCTAAGCCTGCAATCCAGCGGCGTGCGTCTGACTCGGTGAGCGTGTGGCCATGGCTTGGCAACGAAGAGGCGACGGCCCAGCGTCAAGCTGATTTGTGGCGGCTGCTCGGGCCGCGTCCGATGCTCGATGATTCGCCATCAGGAACGCTGCTTAAAACGCAAGTCACCGAGTTCGCGCGCGTCCAACACTGGACGCTCTCGCTCAACAATGAAAAACCGGTGCCCGCGCTGCTGCTGCACCCACTGCACGGATCACCTCGCGGCATCGTGCCGTACTGCCACGCTCACGGCAATCGTTTTGAGATAGGCAAAGATGAGCTGCTGAAGGGCCGCCCCGCAATTTAATCACCACCTTATGGTGAGGTGTTGCCTGCCATGGGTTACGCCGTGCTCGCCATCGATCACTGGTGCTTCGGCGAGCGCGCAGGGAACGCTGAGCGGGCGATGGTCAAGCGTCTGCTGTGGGAAGGTAAAACGCTGTGGAGTTATCGCGTTCACGACACGCTGGTCGCGCTCGAATGGTTGCGTATGCAAGCGGGCTTTGCGAATCTCCCTGTCACCACGCTGGTCCTGTCGATAGGCAGCACGATGGCGATCTGGGCGGCGGCGCTTGACCTTTCGATTGACGCGTGCGTTGATCTCTGTTGCTTTGCCGAATTCGACGCGTTGCTGTCGAACGGCAACTTTGATCTGCGCGGCGAGTATTTCTTCGTACCCGGTTTGCTCGCCGAATTCAGTGCAGCGGAAATCTGCACGCAGATTGCACCTCGTCGACATCTGGACATCTCTAATAATTCATTTTTGGGGATGCAGTGTTAGGAGCACGGAGCGCAGCAACCGCAGCGTACGCGCAGGTCACGTGAGGATTGCGAGCACCGCGCGACGACACAATGCGCCCCACAAATGAATTATTAGAGGTGCCC
>JAYVNO010000043.1:0-20240 GCA_043758415.1 Burkholderiales bacterium | reverse complement strand
GAGCGCGCCGAGTTGCTCGCCGTCAACGCCGAGATCTTCACCGCGCAAGGCAAGGCGCTCAACGCCGTTGCCAGCCGCAATGTCAGAGTACTGGTAGTCGGCAATCCAGCCAACACCAATGCCTACATCGCGCAGAAATCGGCTCCTGATCTGCCTGCGAAAAATTTCACATCCATGCTGCGCCTTGATCACAACCGCGCGCTGTCGCAACTCGCTGCCAAGACTGGCATCGCTGTCGCCGACATCAAGAAATTAGTCGTCTGGGGCAACCATTCGCCGACGATGTACCCGGACATCCGCTTTGCCACGGCCAACGGCGTCGCGCTGCGCGGCAAAGTTGATGACGCTTGGAACAACGACACGTTTATTCCGACCGTCGGCAAACGTGGCGCAGCGATTATCGAAGCACGTGGCTTGTCTTCGGCAGCATCCGCAGCGAACGCAGCCATTGACCACATGCGCGATTGGGCGCTCGGCACCAACGGCGAGTGGGTGACGATGGGCGTGCCATCCGACGGCAGCTATGCCATTCCTGAAGGCATCCAGTACGGCGTCGCCGTCACCTGCGCCAACGGCGAATACACGCGAGTAACGGGCATCGAAATTGATGCTGCGAGCCGTGGCCGCATGGACAAAACGTTGAAGGAACTGACCGACGAACGCGACGCTATTGCGCATTTGTTGGGCTAGCCCTGAGCGCTGCGTTGCTCCAGCAGCGCAGTTCTGCAAGCCCATGGTCGCGCGCGATGCGCACGACGAAAACATGGGCTTGCAAAACTTTCGCGACACGTAGGTTTATCGATACAGCTTTTTCGTGTAAGCCCAATTCAATAAGGGCTTAAGCGAACAAAGATGCAAAAGTCGATAAGCGGTTAATTCCGCGTTTAGCCCCGATGCAATGGGGCATTGAAGGAAAAGCTGATGGCCATCTCTTCGTCCGGTGCTGCGTTCCGCGCTGCTCTCAAAGCCGAGTCGCCTTTGCAGGTGATCGGCGCCATCAACGCCAACCATGCCCTGCTCGCCAAGCGCGCGGGCTTCAAGGCGATTTACCTGTCGGGCGGCGGCGTCGCGGCGGGCTCGCTCGGCCTGCCCGACCTCGGCATCAATAACCTCGACGACGTGCTCACCGACGTGCGCCGCATCACCGATGTATGTGATTTGCCGCTCATGGTCGACATCGACACAGGCTTCGGCCCCAGCGCATTCAACATCGCCCGCACAGTGAAATCGCTCATCAAATTTGGTGCGGCGGCGTGCCACATTGAAGATCAGGTCGGAGCTAAACGCTGTGGCCATCGTCCGGGCAAAGAGATCGTCACGACCGACGAAATGGTGGATCGCGTCAAAGCCGCCGCCGACGCCAAAACCGACCCGGACTTCTTCCTGATCGCCCGCACCGACGCCATCCAGGTACACGGCGTGGACGCCGCGATTGAGCGCGCCATCAAGTGCGTAGAAGCAGGTGCCGACGGCATCTTCGCCGAAGCCGCGTACGACCTGCCGACTTATCGCAAATTCGTCGATGCGGTAAAGGTGCCGGTGCTCGCCAACATTACCGAATTCGGGCAGACGCCGTTGTTCACGGTAGAAGAACTGAAGAGCGCAGGCTGTGGCATCGTGCTCTATCCGCTGTCTGCGTTCCGGGCAGCGAACAAGGCGGCAGAAAACGTGTATCAGGCGATCCGCCGTGACGGCCATCAAAAGGCCGTCGTCGACACCATGCAAACACGCGACGAGCTTTACGACCGCATTGGTTATCACGCGTTTGAGTCGCATCTTGATGCGTTGTTTGCGGCGAAGAAGTGAACGCACAAACCGTAGGGCGGAACTCGCAGAGGTTCCGCCATCTCACCTCCCAAATCACCACGTTCGGCGGAACCGCGTTGCGTTCCGCCCTATGAGCTACAAAATTTTCAATGCATCGGAAAGCACACTCGTGAACAAAACTTCAATGTTTTTTCGAATTATCTCGGCGTTAGCTAGCTTGACATTGCTTGCTGGCTGCACATCAAATCCGGCAGAGCGTACTAGTGAGATTCAGCGCTCGAAATCCATAACCATAATTTGTTGCGACACGACTTCGCCGTCAGCGGTCGTGAGTGGCCAGGGTATTTACGCCGGATCTCTACTTGGCATGGGAGGAGGAATGTTGGGCGCAATTGGGACACGCGGAGCACTAGGCGCATCGGTTGACAGTCGAACAAACGCATTCTTTCAACGCGCAGGCAAAAACGACCTGCCGCTACCGAACGACTTTATTACCGCGCTCTCTAACGAACTCGTTGCGCGAGGGTACAAGACGTCGGTAATTTACCCGCGCGGCTACGACGGTTACAACAATCGGTACGCCGTAGCAGCAGGCGAAATCACCTCGCAACTGGTTTTGGAGATTCGTTACGCTGGTCATATAGCCGACTACAAAGACCGATTCATGCCGACATTGGCTGCGGGTTTTTCCGTTCGGCGTAGCACTGACAACGCCGTCTTGAATTCCGGTTTTGTTGCGACGAGAGACGTGACTATCGCACCACCACCGTTCGGCGATCCTAATGTCGTGCGAGCTCCGATTTTGACCGCCATGGGGCCTATCGCGTATGTGCTGAAAAATACTGAATTTGTCACACTTGATGAGTCGCAATTTGTGCATGGTGGCGACGCTGCATTATTCGAAAGCGCGGCAAAGCTTTATGACGGCACTATTCGCGCGAACCAACAAATGGCAAAGCTCCTCGTTGTGCAACTAGATCAGGTCAAGCAATAGGGCGAGGTCGGGTGCGCACCATCAACGCAAAATGAACCACGGTGCGAATTCTGATGCGCACCCCACGAGGAAAACAAAATGACTGAAACCGCCGCTCCCGCCGGAGCCTTCAAACCCAAAAAATCCGTCGCGCTTTCGGGCACTACGGCTGGCAATACCGCGCTCTGCACCGTCGGTCGCACCGGAAATGATCTCGCCTATCGCGGCTATGACATTCTGGACATTGCGGATGTTTGCGAGTTTGAAGAAATTGCTTATCTGCTGGTTCACGGCAAGCTGCCGACAGTGGCCGAACTCGCGGGCTACAAAACCAAGCTCAAGGCCCTGCGTGGTGTGCCTGCCGCAGTGAAAGCAGCGCTCGAGAATTTGCCACCAAGCGCGCACCCGATGGACGTAATGCGCACCGCCGTGTCGGTGCTCGGCTGCGTGTCACCTGAGAAGGACGACCACAATCATCCGGGCGCGAAGGACATTGCCGACAAGCTGATGGCAAGCTTGGGCTCGATGATGCTGTACTGGTATCACTTCAGCCACAACGGCAAGAAGATTGATGTTGAGACGGATGACGACTCCATCGGTGGACATTTCCTGCATCTGCTGCACGGCGTGAAGCCGCCGGAAAGCTGGGTCAAGGCGATGCATGTGTCGCTGATCCTTTACGCGGAGCATGAGTTCAACGCGTCGACGTTTGCTTGTCGCGTAGTCGCAGGCACAGGCTCCGACATGTTCAGCGCCATCACCGCAGGCATCGGTGCGCTGCGCGGGCCGAAACATGGCGGTGCCAACGAGGTCGCATTTGAAACGCAAAAGCGCTACGAATCGCCCGATGAAGCGGAGGCTGACATCAAGGCGCGTGTCGAGGCAAAGCAGGTCGTCATCGGCTTCGGTCACCCGGTGTACACGGTCAGCGATCCACGCAATGTGGTGATCAAGGAAGTGGCGCGCAATCTGTCGAAAGAGCGCGACGACATGAAGATGTTCAACATCGCCGAGCGGCTTGAAACGGTGATGTGGGACATCAAAAAGATGTTCCCGAACTTGGACTGGTTTTCGGCGGTGAGCTATCACATGATGAGCGTACCGACAGCGATGTTTACGCCGCTGTTTGTGATCTCTCGCACCAGTGGCTGGGCCGCTCACGTGATTGAGCAGCGGATCGACGGCAAGATCATACGACCGAGCGCGAATTATGTGGGCCCCGAGGATCGTACCTTTGTACCGCTGCAACAGCGCGGGTAATCCGTCATCATGAAATATTCAGGGTTGCATTTGATCGGCGTAAACTCTTTGAACAGTCTGATGTACGCAACACAACACGATGCAACCCGGAGATCGGATACAGAAAAGCACGAACGGTCGCGCTGCGCTCGCGGGCCGCAGCGCGGACTTGCCTGCGCCGTTGCGAATGCTGTTGCTCATGATTTACGGCGACAAAACAGCATCGGAATATGTCGAACTTGCGTCGCGGTTGCCGGCGGGTCGCGAAGGCGTGCAGCAGTTGCTCGATATGGGATTGGTCGAGGTGGTGCCGACGTTGGGCTCGGTAGCGGGCATGCCCCACGCATCGCCACTAGTGGGCAACGAGCCGCTCATCGCACCCATGGCCGACGTGGTGGAACTCAAAGCCACGCACACGCTGGACGAGGCGGCGCAACAAAAACTGCTGTATCCGGAGTTTGTACGCGCAGTGGCAGGCTTGGGCTTGCGCGGCGTGCTGTTGCAAATGAAAGTCGAGCGTGCGATGTCGGCAAAGGACTTGCTTGCGCTTCGCGAACAGGTCGAAACGGCCGTCAAAAAATCCAAGGGCGAACCAGCGCGACTGGAGTTTTCCAGCCGACTCGATGCTCTGCTTGCGAAGTTTTATTGGCGCTAGACGCGGCTTGTTTTGCGCATTTCTGCGCCGCTGCACTTCGATTAGTTCATCCGCGAGACCTCTGCCATGCGCGAAGCCAGCTGCGGTCTTTCATCCAGCCTTCTTGCTCGGCTAACTGGCGTTTTGACACGAAGCGCCCGCTCGCCCATGCCCACACTCCTCACGCAGCATGCAGCCCAACGCCATGAATACTCTCGACCGCAAGCCGCTGCCCGGCACCCAGCTCGACTACTTCGACACCCGCGCAGCGGTTGATCGCATCCAGCCCGGTGCGTACGCCAAGTTGCCGTACACCTCGCGCGTGCATGCTGAAAATCTGGTACGCCGCTGTGATCCGGCGACGCTGACCGATTCCCTGAAACAGTTGATTGAGCGCCGACGCGATCTCGACTTTCCGTGGTTTCCGGCGCGTGTCGTATGTCATGACATTCTTGGTCAGACCGCACTGGTTGATCTTGCTGGCTTGCGCGATGCAATTGCTGACATGGGCGGCGATCCGTCGAAGGTGAACCCGGTGGTGCCGACTCAGTTGATCGTGGATCACTCGCTGGCAGTCGAATTCAACGGCGATGATCCCGATGCGTTCGCGAAGAATCGCGCCGTGGAAGATCGTCGCAATGCGGATCGCTTTCACTTCATCGACTGGACGAAAAAAGCCTTCAAAAATATGGAGGTCATTCCGCCCGGTAACGGCATCATGCACCAGATCAATTTGGAGCGCATGTCGCCGGTCGTGCATGCGAAAGACGGTGTGGCGTTCCCTGACACGCTGGTCGGCACCGACAGTCACACCCCGCACGTTGACGCGCTGGGTGTAATCGCGATAGGCGTGGGTGGGCTTGAGGCGGAGAGTGTGATGCTCGGTCGCGCGTCGTGGATGCGTCTGCCGGACATCATCGGCGTGCAACTGACAGGCAAACCGCAGCCCAACATTACGGCGACTGACATTGTTTTAGCGCTGACAGAATTCCTGCGCAACTCGAAAGTCGTTGGTGCCTATCTTGAGTTCTACGGCGAAGGTGCAACGGCCCTGACGCTCGGTGATCGAGCGACGATCTCCAATATGACGCCGGAGTTCGGTGCCACCGCCGCGATGTTCTATATCGATCAACAAACCATCACCTACCTCAAGCTCACCGGGCGTGTGGACTCACAGGTGAAGCTGGTCGAGACGTACGCGAAGGTGGCTGGCCTATGGGCGGACTCGCTGACGAGCGCCGAATATGAACGGGTGCTCAAGTTTGATCTGTCGAGCGTGGTGCGAAATATGGCTGGCCCGTCGAATCCGCACAAGCGCTTGCCGACGACCGCACTTGCGGAGCGCGGCATTTCTGGTGAATGGTCGATGCCTGCCGTCAACGAAGGCACGATGCCCGACGGTGCCGTGATCATCGCGGCGATCACGAGCTGCACCAACACCAGCAATCCGCGCAACGTGATCGCAGCCGGTCTGCTCGCACGCAACGCCAACGCACGCGGCCTCGCGCGCAAGCCATGGGTCAAGTCTTCACTGGCACCTGGCTCAAAGACCGTGCAGCTTTATCTTGAAGAAGCAAAACTACTGACGGAACTGGAAACGCTTGGCTTCGGTATCGTCGGCTTCGCCTGCACCACCTGCAACGGTATGAGTGGCGCGCTCGACCCGGCAATCCAAAAAGAAATCATCGACCGTGACCTATACGCGACGGCGGTGCTGTCCGGTAACCGTAATTTCGATGGCCGAATTCATCCGTATGCAAAGCAAGCGTTCTTGGCCTCGCCGCCGCTGGTTGTGGCCTACGCCATCGCTGGCACCGTGCGTTTCGATATCGAGAAGGACGTGCTGGGTATCGACAAGGACGGCAAGCCGGTGACGTTGAAAGACCTGTGGCCAAGCGACGAAGAAATCGACGCGATAGTGGCGAGCAGCGTGAAGCCCGAGCACTTCCGTCGCGTTTACGACCCTATGTTCACCTTCGCGCCAGCGGGCAAGGAAAAGATCAGTCCGCTCTACGACTGGCGCGCACAGAGCACCTACATCCGTCGCCCGCCGTACTGGGAAGGCGCGCTGGCAGGCGAGCGCACCCTGCGCGGCCTGCGTCCGCTCGCCGTGCTGCCGGACAACATCACGACCGATCATCTTTCACCCTCGAACGCGATTTTGCTTGACAGCGCAGCCGGCGAATATCTCGCGAAAATGGGTTTGCCGGAAGAGGACTTCAACTCGTACGCCACGCATCGTGGCGATCACCTCACAGCGCAACGAGCCACGTTTGCGAACCCGCAACTGGTGAACGAAATGGCCGTAATCGACGGCAAGGTGAAGAAGGGTTCGCTCGCTCGCGTTGAGCCTGAGGGTAACGTCGTGCGCATGTGGGAAGCCATTGAAACGTACATGGATCGCAAGCAGCCGCTGATCATCATTGCCGGTGCGGACTACGGTCAGGGCTCGTCGCGCGACTGGGCGGCGAAGGGCGTGCGCCTTGCAGGTGTTGAGGCGATTGTCGCGGAAGGTTTCGAGCGTATTCACCGCACGAATCTCATTGGGATGGGTGTGCTGCCGCTGGAGTTCAAGGCGGGTACGACGCGCCTGACACTGGGCATCGATGGCAGAGAGACGTTTGATGTGATCGGTGAACGCACGCCGCGTACCACGCTCACGCTGGTGATCAATCGAAAGAACGGCGAACGCGTTGTAGTACCCGTGACCTGTCGTCTGGACACCGCGGAGGAAGTTTCGATCTACGAGGCGGGTGGCGTGTTGCAGCGCTTTGCCAAAGACTTTCTGGAAGGGGCTGCGGCATGAGTGCGCACGCACGGCAAATCAAAATTCCAGCCACGTACATGCGTGGCGGAACGAGCAAGGGAGTGTTCTTCAAACTCACTGATCTGCCTGCCGCCGCGCAAGTACCGGGTGCAGCACGCGATGCGTTGCTGCTACGCGTGATCGGCTCGCCCGATCCGTATGGCAAACAGATCGATGGCATGGGCGCGGCGACTTCTAGCACTTCGAAAACCGTAATCCTTTCCAAGAGCGCGCGGCCTGATCACGATGTCGACTACCTGTTCGGGCAGGTGTCCATCGACAAGCCGTTTGTCGACTGGAGCGGCAACTGCGGCAACTTATCCGCAGCAGTTGGCCCGTTTGCAATCTCCAACGGTCTGGTTGATGCGAGCCGCGTTCCGGTAAACGGCTTTGCCACGATTCGTATCTGGCAGCAGAACATCGGGAAAACCATCATCGCTCATGTTCCGGTGACCGACGGTGCCGTGCAGGAAACAGGTGATTTCGAACTGGATGGCGTGACCTTCCCTGCCGCTGAAGTGCAGCTCGAATTTATGGATCCAGCCGCTGAGGAACCTGGCACTGAAGGTGGTGCGATGTTCCCGACTGGCAATCTCATTGACGACTTAGTTGTGCCCGGCGATGTTGTCAAAGGCGGAACGCTGAAAGCCACAATGATCAACGCTGGCATTCCGACGGTGTTCATCAATGCGGATGCGGTTGGCTACACCGGCACCGAGCTACAGGATGCAATCAACGGTGACGCCAAGGCGCTGGCGATGTTCGAGACGATTCGCGCGTACGGCGCGATGCGTATGGGGCTCATCAAATCGCTCGATGAAGCTGCAACGCGGCAACACACACCGAAGGTCGCGTTCGTTGCGCCGCCGAAGGATTACGTGTCATCCAGCGGCAAATCGGTGCGGACGGGTGATGTTGATCTCGTAGTGCGCGCACTGTCGATGGGCAAGCTGCACCACGCGATGATGGGTACAGCGTCCGTGGCTATTGCGGTTGCCGCAGTCGTACCGGGCACGCTGGTCAACGCAGCCGCTGGTGGCGGCGTGCGCAAGGAAGTGGTTTTCGGGCACCCGTCTGGCACGCTTCGTGTGGGTGCAGAGGCGGTATTGGAAAATACGCAGTGGACGGTAAAAAAAGCGGTCATGAGCCGGAGTGCCAGAGTGCTGATGGAGGGATTTGTTCGGGTGCCGATGTGAGAACGGTGAGCAATGAACACAATATTCGCACGTTGACAACGCTCGATACTGCCGCGTGCGGCGAACAGGAATAACGGGAACAGCAATGGCACAGCACGTGTCTAGACAACACTTCAGCATCACGAACCATAAGGGTGCCGAGGCAGAGGATCGTATTTTTTGGCACAACGCGAGCGCTGAATCGCGTTGGCAAGCCGTCGAATTGCAACGGAGCATCGCCTATGGCTACGTTACTGCCCCAAGACTTCAAAGATTTCTTGAAATTACTTGGCGAACACCGCGTTGAATACCTCCTCATTGGGGGCTATGCCGTTGCGCACTACGGCTATCCACGACCCACGTCCGACTTCGACATCTGGATCGCGATGAATCCAAAAAATGCAAGTGCGGCAATCAATGCCTTGGCCGCTTTCGGGTTTTCCGAGCCTGCGTTGACAGCGGACATTCTCTTGCAGCCGGAACGCATTTTGCGTATGGGTTATCCGCCGATGCGCCTAGAAATTATGACTACCATTGACGGCGTGACATTCGACGACTGCTACACACGACGCAACACGATTGAAATTGATGGCCAATCCGCTGATCTGATCAGCCTCGCGGACCTGCGCATTAACAAAGCCGCCTCCGGCCGCGCCAAAGATATTAACGACTTGCAGCAACTCCCCAATTCGTAGCCCAACGAAATATTTTCAGTAAATTCAGGAAGACACCATGCTAGAAGCCTATCGTCAACACGTTACCGAGCGCGCCGCGCTTGGCATTCCGCCGCTGCCATTGAATGCAAAGCAAGTGGCCGAACTGATCGAACTCATCAAAAATCCGCCTGCTGGCGAAGGTGATTTACTGGTCAACCTGATCGCGTATCGCGTACCCGCTGGCGTGGACAACGCGGCAAAAGTCAAAGCCAGTTATCTGGCAGCGGTCGCGCACGGCACAGAAATTACGCCGCTGCTGTCGCGTGAAAAAGCGACCGAGTTGCTCGGCACTATGCTCGGCGGCTACAACATTTCGCCGATGGTGGATTTGCTTGATGACGCAGTGGTCGGCCCCATTGCCGCGACGGGTCTCAAGAAAACGCTGCTCATGTTCGACCAGTTTCACGATGTGAAAGACAAGGCCCTTTCCCACACAAACCCAGGCAATGCCAACGCCAAGGACGTGTTGCAAAGCTGGGCCGATGCCGAGTGGTTTACGAGCCGTCCGGAAGTGCCGCAATCGATCAAGATCACCGTGTTCAAAGTCACTGGTGAGACCAACACCGACGATCTGTCGCCCGCGCCGGACGCGTGGAGCCGCCCGGACATTCCGCTGCACGCGCTCGCCACGCTCAAGAACCAGCGCGACGGCCAACCCGTAGAAGCCGCGCCGGAAGAAGACGGCAAGCGCGGTCCGATCAAGTTCATCAACGACCTGCGCGCCAAAGGTAATCTGGTCGCCTACGTGGGCGACGTGGTCGGCACGGGTTCATCGCGCAAATCGGCGACCAACAGCGTGCTGTGGTTTACAGGTGAGGACATTCCTTTCATTCCGAACAAGAAATTCGGCGGCGTCTGTCTTGGAAGCGTGATCGCGCCAATCTTCTACAACACGATGGAAGATGCGGGCGCGTTGCCGATTGAACTCGACGTGACCGAGATGAACATGGGCGACGAGGTTGAACTGCTGCCCTACGCGGGCAAGGCGCTGAAAGACGGAAAAATCATCGCAGAATTTAAAGTCAAGTCCGACGTGCTGTTTGACGAAGTACGTGCCGGTGGCCGCATTCCGCTGATCGTCGGTCGCGGACTCACCACCAAAGCGCGTGAAGCGTTAGGCCTGCCCGTGAGCACGTTATTCCGATTACCCGATGTGCCAAAAGACACGGGCAAGGGCTACACGCTTGCGCAAAAAATGGTGGGTCGCGCCTGTGGTTTGCCTGAAGCGAATGGCACGCAGGTGGGCATGCGTCCCGGAACGTATTGCGAGCCCAAGATGACCTCGGTCGGTTCACAAGACACGACCGGTCCGATGACCCGCGACGAGTTGAAAGACTTGGCCTGTCTGGGCTTCAGCTCCGATCTGGTGATGCAATCGTTCTGCCACACCGCAGCCTACCCCAAGCCCGTGGACGTGAAGATGCATCACGAGTTGCCCGACTTCATGGCCACGCGCGGCGGCATCTCATTGCGCCCTGGTGACGGCATCATTCACTCGTGGTTGAACCGCATGTTGCTGCCGGACACGGTCGGCACCGGAGGCGACAGCCACACCCGTTTCCCCATTGGCATTTCGTTCCCGGCGGGCTCCGGCCTCGTTGCGTTTGCGGCGGCCACCGGTGTGATGCCGCTTGATATGCCAGAGAGCGTTTTAGTGCGCTTTAAAGGCACCATGCAGCCGGGTGTGACGCTGCGCGACCTTGTGCACGCCATTCCGCTCTACGCGATCAAGGCTGGCCATTTAACGGTCGCCAAACAGGGCAAGGTGAATCTGTTCTCCGGCCGCATTCTTGAAATCGAAGGCTTGCCTGACCTGAAGATCGAGCAGGCATTCGAGCTGGCCGACGCGTCTGCAGAACGGAGTGCAGCGGGTTGCACGGTCGCGCTGAACCAAGGCCCGGTCATTGAATACTTGAAAAGCAACATCGTCCTGCTCAAAGCGATGATCGCCGACGGTTACGCCGACCCGCGCTCCATCGCGCGCCGTATTAAGGCGATGGAAGCGTGGCTTGCCGATCCGAAATTGCTCAAGGGCGATGCTGATGCCGAATACGCCGCAGTCATCGAAATTGATCTCGCGGAAATCACCGAGCCGATTGTGTGTTGCCCGAACGATCCGGACGATGCGAAGACGCTGTCCGATGTTGCTGGCGCAAAGATCGACGAAGTGTTTATTGGCTCTTGCATGACCAACATCGGCCACTTCCGCGCTGCCGCGAAACTGCTCGAAGGCAAGCGCGACATGCCAGCGAAACTATGGATCGCGCCGCCGACAAAAATGGACGCGCATCAGCTGTCAGAGGAAGGCCATTACGGCACCTTCGGCACCGCAGGCGCGCGCATGGAGATGCCGGGCTGCTCGCTCTGTATGGGCAATCAGGCGCAGGTGAAAGAAGGCGCAACGGTGATGTCCACTTCAACGCGCAACTTCCCGAACCGTCTCGGCAAAAACTCGAATGTCTATCTGGGCAGCGCGGAACTGGCGGCGATCTGTTCCAAGCTCGGTCGCATCCCCACCCGAGTGGAATATCTGGCTGACATGGGCGCGCTCACACTGGCCAGCGCAGGTATTTACAAGTACATGAATTTCGACCAGATGCCGGAGTTCATCGAAAAGGCGGAAACGGTCGCGGCGTAAAGCTGCGTTGACGCGAAAAAACGGCTCCCGCAGGAGCCGCTTCACAGGTGGGTGGGGCACCTCGTGCGCGGCATCATCATGCGTAACAGCATTGGTTCGTTGATCAACGTGGTGGTTGACAGGGGTGCCAACTCTAGCCGGCTTCGCGCTGAGGTGAAGTATGCGCACTCAGGGTTGCCGCCTTGCGCCGATGCCAGCTGTAATGCGCGGGCAAGGTTTGACGCGCTGAGCCCGAAGCCCGTTGGCCCATCGGCGTTGATGCAGATACAGATGCAGCCTGCACACCGCCCGCCGTACGACCCGCTCGAGCACAATCAGGCACGAATGGAACGGCACGCGGACAGCTCCTGTAAGCTTCGGCCACGTTTCGACGACTCTGGAACTGATGAACACCCCAGCCAAAGCGCTGCCAGTCGACTCACAACCCAAGCGCCTTGCCCGCATCGCCAAGCGCATGCAACTAACAGGACAGTGGTCGCCTTCACAGGCAGCGGGCCGACGCTGGACGATAGGCTGTGTATCGCTCGAGATCACGCAGCGCTGCAATCTGGATTGCACCTTGTGTTATTTGTCCGACTTCGCCGAGGCGGTGCGTGACATTCCGCTGGAGGATTTATTCCGGCGAATTGATGACATCGCGGTGCAGTTTGGGCCGAACACAGACGTTCAAATTTCAGGCGGTGATCCTACGTTGCGGGACCGCTGCGAGCTGTCGAAAATCGTGCGCTACGTGCGTGCATGTGGCCTGCGGGCGTCGCTGTTCACTAACGGCATTTTGCTCAACCGCGACTGGTTGCAGCAGCTCGCAGCGGACGGGCTGAACGACGTTGCGTTTCACGTTGACATGACGCAGGAGCGAAAGGGTTACGCGTCTGAACATGCGCTCAACGCGCTCCGATCGCACTACATCAATATGGCGCGCGGGCTGCGAATATCAGTGATATTTAACACGACGGTTTTCGCGGGTAACTTTCATGAAATCGCTGCGCTCGCCAATTTTTTTGTTGAGCATAACGATGTGGTTAGATTCGCGTCGTTTCAACTTGGCGCGGACACCGGGCGCGGCACCTCGGCGGAGCGCGACGCTGTAACAATCACGCAAAAAACGGTGTGCGATGCCATCGAGCGTGGCGCGGGCGTGGCACTCAATTTCGATGCGCTGCACGGCGGGCACCGGTCGTGCAATCGTTACGCCATGCTTTTCACCATTGGCGCGCGGCGCTTTGATGCGTTGGCCGACGGCGAGTTTGTGGCACGCGTGATGCGCGACACGGCAGCCGTTGAGATTCCGCGTGATCAGGGCTTTCGCGGTGCATGGGCGATGATGAAAGTGGCGTTGGGTCAGCGTCAATTATGGGGCGGTTTTGCTCGACACACGGCGCGAATGTTTTGGCAGGCGCGCGGTGAGTGGTGGCGCGGTCGACGCCTTGGTTTGCGCGTACCTCCCGTGAGAAAAATTTCTTTCTTCACGCATAACTTTATGGATGCGTGCAATCTCGAAACTGATCGCATTGACGCTTGCGTATTCATGGCGGCGACGGTCGACGGCACGATGTCAATGTGCGCCTACAACGCCGAACGTGACCGCTTTTTACTGAAGCCGATTCATCTCGCAAGCGGCGAAACGTGGCAACCCTTGGCAGTGACGCGCAGCGTAAATGGTGAGATAAAAATCCCGCTGAAATGGTTGAAAGGCAAGCCGCGGGAAGCCGCACTGATTGATCGAAAAAAGGCGCGAATCGACGAGGATGTGACTGCATGATTTTTTCGCTTTCTCTTCTGCGTGCAACGTTTACCGCGATCACGCTATTGCTGCTCAGCGCTTGCAGCACGCTGGTGCAAGTGCCCGCTAGCGCCGCACGCGTAGCGCTTGCAGACGCGGAGCGCGGTTATGCGCGAGTGCTACAAGCGCACGTCAACACGCAAGGTGAAGTCGACTTCGCAGCGCTTCGCGACGATGCGAGCGACAGCGGTATCGGTGCGCTGGAAAATTATTTTGCCGCCATCAACGTGACGTCGCTTGCCGCTGCACCCACTGCCGACGCGCGCCTCGCCCATATGATCAATGCTTACAACGCGCTGTCGATGTACAACGTGATCGCATCGAACATTCCGCGCTCACACGAAGGCTGGGCGAAGGTGAAATTCTTTGTGCTGCGCAAATTTGACATCGGCGGCACCGCGATGTCGCTGTACACGTTCGAGAACGACATCATCCGGAAACTCCACGATCCGCGCGTGCATTTCGCGCTGAACTGCTCGGCGGTGTCGTGCCCGGTGTTGCCGCGCAGACCCTTTTCGGCGACCGATTTGAACAACGAACTGGATCGCGAAACGCGCCAGTTTTTTTCCCGCCCACAAAACCTGCGTATCGATGCGGCAACGCGCACGGTGTACTTCAACGAGATACTTAAGTTCTACGGCGAAGATTTCACGCCAGCGCACGCGCCGAGCCTGCTCGCCTACGCGCAAAAATACGCGCCGCCAACGATTCCGACCAATTACGCGGTGGCGTTTACGCCGTATAACTGGACGATTGCGAACAGTCGGCGGTAGCCCTCTGTGCTGCAGGCAACAATTATTTTGGCATAAACTTTTGTTGCGAAGCCTTGTTTAACAAGGGCTAATCGCCTAAAAATGCCGTTAGTCGACTGTTCGAGAAAAACAGTCGATAGCCCAATAAGACCAAGTGTTTTCGCAAAAAGTTGTTACGCGCAACTGCGTGATTACAAGCGCCTTGCGGCCAGTGTCAAACCCCCAACAAATACGCTTCAAAAAACTTGATCCGCATGTAGAACAAATAGTCCGCGTTGTCCTTCTTGGCAAACCCGTGACCCTCGTTTTCAGCGGTGACGTACCAGACCGGCACGTTGTTTTTGTTCACCGCCGCGACGATTTGATCGGCCTCCTGCCACGGCACACGCGGATCGTTTCTGCCTTGCACCACCATCAGCGGTTTCTTGATCTTGCCTGCATTGGTCAACGGCGAGATTTCGTTCAGGAATTTACGCATCGCAGGGTCGCGCTCATCGCCGTATTCCACGCGTCGCAGGTCACGCCGATAGCTCTCGGTCTTCTCTAGAAACGTCACAAAATTCGAGATGCCCACGATGTCAATCGAGCAGCGAATCCGGTCGTTGTACGTTGTGGCGACAGCGAGGCTCATATAGCCGCCATAGCTGCCGCCTTCCACCGCCACGCGCTTGGCATCAAGCTGCGGCTGCGTCGCGATCCAGTCGAGAAGCGCGCCGATGTCCTTCACCGAATCTTCGCGCCTGTAGCCGTTGTCGAGCGCGATGAAGGTCTTACCGTAACCCGACGAGCCGCGCACATTTGGCAACAGCAGCGCAATGCCGAGCTCGTTCACCAGATAATTTTCACGGCCCATAAATCCCGCGGTCGTCTGCGCTTCTGGTCCACCGTGAATGTCAACCAACACGGGACGCGGCCCCTTGAATTGATCCGGCGGCAACACCAGCAATGCGCTCACCGTCAGTCCATCAAAACTCTTGTACCGAATGATTTGCGACTCTTTAAAGCCGCTCGTGTCCAGCCCGTTGGTGAACGCCTGTGTCCACTGCGTCAGCTTGCCGGTTGCAAACTCAAGCGTCCACGTTTCTGCCGGGCCTTGCGCCGACGACGCATTCAGCGCCAGCATTTTTCCATCGGGCGAGAATCCGGCTGCACTCACCTGCCCGTTCGGCAGTGCTGCCATCGGCAGGCGCTTGCGGGTGACCGCGTCGAGCAAATACAGCTTGAAGCGTCCGTCCTCGTTGACCGAGAACACCATCCGAGTGCGATCCCGCGACAGCAGCAAGCCGGCAACGTCCCATGAAACATCCGCGCTCAGCGGGGTGAACTGGCGCGTCGCCAAATCGTAATACTGCAACTGCTTGAATTCGCCATCGCCGTCGGTGGTGAGAAACAACCCGCGCCCGTCATGCGAAAACGCGGGATCGCTGTACGACACCGATTTGCCAGCCACAGCGGCAAACAGCACGGTGCGCTTGCCATCCGCCACATTGATCAGATTGATTTCTGATTCGTTCGCGGACTTGTAGTTTTGACACACGAGCGTGCCGTCATCCGCCGAAAAATCGAAGTCACCCCAACCGCCGCCGGGCAAACTGGCAATCAGTTTGGTGTTCGCTGGCTTCAGCGGATCGATCAGCGTCACCTCCGTGGTCACGTCTTTGCGCGTGCCGCCCTCTGCTGTCTTGTCGAGCTGTGTTGACAACACCAAACAACGGTCTTCAGCACGATTAAAGCCTTGCCACTCGTGACGCATATTAGGGTCCGTGAGCTGCGTTACCGTTTTGTCCGGCAAATCCATGCGAAAAATTTGTGTGGCCTCGGAGCCACCGGCGTCACGCGGGAAGATCACGTATTTGCCCGTCTTGCGCTCGTAGCTGGCACCGCGCACCGGCTCTGCATAATCGGTCAGTGCCGCGAGTTCACCCATCGGCTTGTCCAATGTCCAGATTTGCCCGGTGTTTTTCTCGCGGTAACTGATCAGCATCGAGCGACCGTCTGGATGCCAGCCGCGAAACGCCTTGCCACGAAAATCGCTGTACTTCACCACGCGGTCAGCAATCGCTTGCTCAATCGGCGGCACGCCGACCAACGTCAAGCTTGCCGCGGGTTTCACAAAGCTCGCCGCCACGGCGGTCGCAACCGGCGTTTTCGCGGCTTCAGGCAAAGCCACGGATGCGCAGCCTGGCAGCCAAGCCACGGCCACAGCCCCTGTTCCCATCATGAAGTCTCGACGATTGATCATGTTCAGCTCCTGTTACAGAATTTTTTAACAGCACGAAGCGTAACAACCTCGTTGGCCGGTGCACACTGCTATGCGACGAAGGGCCGCTTTCGCAGCGTGTAGCTCCGCCTGCGTGAACCGCAGCCAATAGGCCCGCTGCGGACGATATAAGCTTTGTGCCGCGAACAAGGAACAAAGCAATCACGATGAAACTCGGAATCGATGGCAAATGGGCGCTGGTCTGCGCGGCCAGCAAGGGCTTGGGCAAAGGCTGCGCGAAGGCATTGCTGATGGAGGGCGTTATCGTCGTCATCACTGCACGCGGCGCGGACGCGCTGGAGACCACGGCAACGGAGCTGCGCGCGCTCAATCCCACCGTTCAGGTAGTCACCAACGCTGGCGATATCACTTCGCAGCAAGGTCGTGCCGCCGCTTTAGCTGCCACAGCGCACTTCGACATCCGCATCCACAACGCGGGCGGCCCACCGCCGGGTGACGTCCGCAACTGGTCACGTGACGACTGGATCAAAGCGGTCGACGCCAACATGTTGATGCCGATTGATCTCATCAAATCGGTCGTCGATGGCATGTGCGAACGCGGGTATGGTCGCATCGTGAACATCACCTCGGGTGCGGTGAAAGCGCCGATCAACGCGCTCGGCCTGTCCAATGGCGCGCGCTCTGGCCTCACAGGCTTCGTCGCAGGCCTCGCGCGGCAGCCGCAAATTGCCAGCCGCAATGTCTCCATCAACGGCCTGCTGTCCGGCCCGTTCGACACTGCGCGCCTGCAAACGATGATCGCCAACTGGGCCAAGCGCGAGGGAAAAACTTACGAGGAGCTGGCCGACGCGTCATGCGAGGACCGTCCCCGCATGACGCTTCGGCACGGCCGATGAATTCGGTGCTACCTGCGCATTTTTGTGCAGCATTCAAGCGGGCTATCTCACCGGGCAAAATATTCTGATGGATGGTGGGTCTTATCCGAGGACGTTTTAAAACCGCAACCATTTCGCTCGTTCGCTAAGCGCGTGCAACCGATAAACTGCTGACATGCGAAATCAAATCCTCGCTGCGCTGCAAACCGTTGATGGCATAGAGTTGGCCGTAGTGTTCGGCTCGACGTCGCGTAGAGCCGCGCGTGCCGACAGCGATCTGGATATGGCCGTTCGCTACGGCGCGCCATTGAATGCCGACCAAAAACTTACGCTCATTCGCGCCATTGGCGCCGCTGGCGGACGGCCAGTCGATCTAATCGATCTGCGCGTCGCAGGTCCCATCATTGCCAGACAAGCCCTAACACAAGGCACCCGCATTTTTGGCACCGACGCCAGTTTCGCGTCGTAGCTCAGCCGCACCCTCACTGACTATGCTGACTTCGCGCCGCTGATTGAACGCACACTTCGTGAAAGCCGAAACGCATGGATGAAAGCGTAGTCAACGCCAAGCTCGAATCGCTGCGACGCTGCATCGCCGAGTAGAAACATGTTGCCCAGCAACCGCAGATGAACTCGCGAAGAACATTGACGCCCAGGACATCATCGCGCTGAATTTGAGCCGCGCAGTCCAGCTATGCGTTGACCTCGCACTACATCGCTTGTCCGCAACAGGCCAAACTGCGCCGGCCACGATGGGCGCGGCATTCGACGAACTCGCCAGCACCGGCACGATCAACGCCGCCCTAGCGCAACGGATGAAAAGCGCGGTCGGCTTAAGAAACATTTCCGTGCATCAGTACGACGCGATGGATTGGCGTATCGTACACGCTATTTGCACGAAACATCTTGACGATTTTCGGATGTTTGCCCGGGTTCTAATGCAGTGATTGCATGATGATCAAAAGCACATCCAACTATCGCAAACATGTCAATCTAAAACGGACTATCGCCACCAAACTTTGGTGTATTCGACCTAACCGATTGAATCGGCGACGACGGCATGTACGAATCCGTCGCTGCGTAATTCTCAAACCGCGTGAACTCGCCGCGGAAGGTGAGCTGCACGGTGCCAATCGGGCCGTTCCGCTGTTTGCCGATGATGATCTCCGCTACGCCTTTTTGCGCAGATTCTTGGTTGTAAACCTCATCGCGGTAGATTAAGAAAATCACGTCGGCGTCCTGCTCGATGGCGCCGGACTCGCGCAGATCGCTCATCACCGGGCGCTTGTTCGGGCGCTGCTCGAGCGCGCGGTTCAGCTGCGAAAGCGCGACCACCGGCACCTGCAGTTCTTTGGCCAGTGACTTCAGTGAGCGCGAAATCTCCGACACTTCGGTCGCCCGGTTTTCGTTGCTGCCGGAGGCACTCATGAGCTGGATGTAGTCGACGATGATCATGCCGAGGCCACCGACCTGACGCGCCAACCGCCTCGCACGCGCGCGCAGCTCAAACGGATTCAAACCCGCAGTCTCATCGATGTACATCGGTGCCGAATCGAGTTGCGACAGCGCATCAGTAAAGCGTTGCCAGTCGCCCTCAGACAAACGCCCGGTGCGCAGCTTGTGTTGATCAAGCTTGCCGACCGAGCCAATCAGACGCATGGCGAGCTGGAGCGCCCCCATCTCCATGGAGAACACCGCCACCGGCTTTTTGAGCCGGATCGCCACATGCTCGCCAATGTTCAAGGCAAACGCGGTCTTGCCCATCGACGGTCGGCCCGCGACGATCACCAGATCGCCCGGCTGCAAGCCTGCGGTCATCGAGTCGAGGTCTTTGTAGCCAGTCGCAAGCCCCGTCACATCGCTCGCGTTATCGCGACGATAGAGCTCTTCCACGCGGTCAATCGCTAGCGAGGTCAAGTCAGAAAGCGATACGAAGTTCGCCTTGGTACGATCCCCCGATTCGGCGATCTCAAACACCTTGCCCTCAGCCTCGTCTAGTAACTGCTCGGCAGATTTACCCATCGGGTTAAACGCAGCCTCGGCAATGCTGGTGGCGACACCGGCAAGACGACGCATCACCGAACGGTCACGCACGATCTCGGCATAGCGACGTACATTGGCCGCCGTCGGCACCGCGTTGGCAATCGCGCCAATATAGGCCAGTCCACCCACGTAATCGAGCTTGCCAATCGAGCGCAGACTCTCCGACAGCGTCACCGCATCAGCAGCCGTGTTGTCCGCCGCGAGCCGGTTAATGTGCTCATAAATCAGGCGATGTGCTTCGTTATAAAAATCGTCCGCACGTAACAAATCAGCGACCTTGTCAATCGCGTTGTTATCGATGATCAGTGCGCCAAGAACCGATTGCTCGGCCTCGATCGAATGCGGAGGAGTGCGGAGTTTTTCGAATTCAGGATCAAGAGCCATGAATAGGATTCTATCGGGGGCAGTTCTCGCTATCCGTGTGCTGCAAGTCGTCGCGCCTGATGTACAAGATTCAACTCCAGGCAACCGTACCATCCGTTCGCCCACAATTTGCGAACAAGCTTTATTTGGACTGCTTGATCCTGTCAACATTTCATTGAGTGATTAATTCACGCAATTAGTAGCCGCGTGAGAAGGCTGGGTTTGGGGGAAGTGGCTCGCTACGCTCGCTTGCCG
>JAYVNO010000042.1:0-7023 GCA_043758415.1 Burkholderiales bacterium | reverse complement strand
CCAGTTCACGCGGCAGATCGGGGCGCATGTGTTTGCGTCCGTTGACGGTCGCGGCGTCGCGCGCAACATCTTTCTTGATGGCAACACGGTTCGTGATTCGCATTCCGTGAATAAAAAGTATGCCGTTGCTGATGCTGCCGTGGGTATCGCGGCGAACTTTGGCGTTTACAAAATTGCGTACGTACGGGTGTTCCGCACCCGCGAATTTGCGGGGCAGGTAGCCGCGCCGCGCTACGGGTCGATCACCATTTCTGGGCCGTTATAGCGCCGTAGAGACTGCGCCAGCGACAGCGCTGGCGAGCACAGCGCTACATTTGTCGACATGAATATCGAACAAATAGAGTCGTTGCAAACCATGCTCGATGCAATAGCCGCGAACACATCGAATCCTTACGTCGCTCGTCACGCAACAAAAATCACTCGCTTCATCACCTCCACGCCGCGTGCGTGGAGCCGCGCGACGCTTGCAGGGCACATCACCGCATCGGCGTGGGTGCTGGATCGCACGCGGTCGCACGCGGTGCTGGTTCATCATCGCAAGCTCAATCTTTGGCTGCAACCGGGTGGCCATGTTGAGGACGCTGATGCGTCATGGCGCGCCGCCGCGCAGCGTGAGGTGACGGAAGAAACGGGCCTTGATCGATTCATCCCTCAAGCGGACGAAGCGTCGCTTTTTGATGTCGATGTACATCCGATTCCAGCGCGACCTAACGAGCCTGCGCATTTTCACTACGACCTGCGTTTTTTGTTCATCGTCGATGTGGATGCCACCGTTAGTACCGTGAACAGCACGTTGACGATCAACGCGGAAGAGGCGCACGACTGCCGCTGGTTTGCGCTGACGGACCTGCTTAGTGACTCAGCGTTGGACACCTCGGTGCGCCGCATGATTGAATTGAGTATTCGTTCGCATTGATAAAAATTAGCCATGAAGAATAATTTCACCGTACGCGCCGCTGCCCTATGCAGCGCGCTGCTCGCCGCAACCCTTGTTCACGCGCAGTCGTGGCCGACTAAGCCGATCCGGTTTGTTGTGCCATTTACCGCAGGTGGCGCCAATGATCTGATGGCGCGCGCAGCCGCAGAAGGCGCCGCCAAGGCGCTGGGACAAGCGGTGGTGATTGACAACAAGCCGGGTGCAGGTGGATCGCTCGGCGCGGACTTTGTGGCGAAGAGCGCGCCGGACGGTTACACGTTCCTCATTAGCGCGGCGGGCGTGATTTCAAATCATATGATCAAAAAATCGATGCCGTTCAAGGAGTCAGATCTGGTGCCCGTCGCGTTGATCGCGCTCGCGCCGTCGATCATCGTTGCACCACCGGACGCGACGTACAGCAATCTGCGCGAATTTGTTGAGGCTTCAAAACTTGCGCCTGGCGGCTTCAATTTCGCCACGGCAGGTACCGGCAGCACGCCACATTTCGTCGCTGAAATCTTGAAGAGCAAATACGGCGCAAAGTTACAGGTGGTGCCGTACAAGAGCGGCAACGAGAGCGCCACGGCCATCATGGGCGGGCAGGTGCAGGCAACAAGCGAGGCGAGCATCATATCGTTGCCCAAAATACAGGGTGGCAAGATGAAGGCGCTGGCGAATACATGGACGAGTCGCATCTCCTCGTATCCCCAACTGACCACCACCGGCGAGCAGGGCTTCCCTGAAATCAAAATCGCGCATTGGGCGGGCGTTCACGCGCCCGCTGGTGTGCCCGCAGACGTGATGGATAAAGTGGCCGCAGCGGTCGATACGGCGATGAAGACGCCCGAAATCGGCAATCGATTGAAGGCCGTTGGCATCGAGCCGATGGGCGGCACACGTGCAGCGTTTGTGCAGTTCGTTGCAGAAGAGAAGGGGCGCCTGGCGGCGATCGTGAAAGCCTCCGGCATGAAAGAGGAATAGCGGTCATGGCAAACGAAATCAAACGCGTCGTCGTCTACTGCGGTGCCAATGTTGGCAATAATCCGGCGTACAAGGCCGCGGCCGAAACGGTAGGACGAACCTTGGCAAAGCAGGGCATCGGCCTCGTCTACGGCGGCGGTGGCGTGGGCCTGATGGGGGTCGTAGCTGACGCGGCGCTGGCGGCCGGTGGCGAGGTCATTGGCGTGATCCCGGAGGCGCTGAAGGCGCTGGAGGTGGCGCACAAGGGCCTGACTGACCTTCACGTGGTGCCCGACATGCACAGCCGCAAGGCCATGATGCTGGGCCTAGCTGATGCGGTCATCGCGATGCCCGGTGGTTTTGGCACGATGGACGAGCTGTTTGAGGCGCTGACCTGGAGCCAGCTTGACTATCACCGGAAGCTTTGCGGACTGCTTAACGTTGCGGGCTTTTATGACCATCTGATCGCGTGGGTTGAGCATTCGGTGCAGGCCGGGTTGGTGAAAGCGGTCAATATGGATTTGCTCGTTCACGGTGCAACGATCGAAGAACTGCTGCAAGGTTTACGGACGCGGAAGTTTCCGCTTTCGCAAAAATGGATGGGCCGCTGAGCCACCAATGCTCAATCGGCGCCGAAGCTGTGTCAAGGCTGCGTTAGCGGCGCATGCCAAAATGCCGTGATGAAATTGAATATCCCGACCGCGCTCACCTGGATTCGCATCGCGCTGATTCCGGCGTTTGTGGGCGTGTATTACCTGCCGGTGGACTGGCTCACGCTCACCGAAAAAAACTGGACCGGCGCGCTCATTTTTTCGGCGGCGGCACTGACTGATTGGGCCGATGGTTACCTTGCGCGCAAACTCGGGCAAAGCTCCGCATTTGGCGCATTTCTGGATCCGGTGGCCGACAAATTGATGGTGGCTGCCGCGCTCTTGCTGCTCGTGCAGATGGACAGGGCGGACGCAGTCCTAGCGTTCATCATTGTGGGCCGCGAGATCACGATCTCCGCATTACGTGAATGGATGGCGAAAATCGGCGAGCACCGCAGCGTGGCCGTCAATAACATTGGCAAATTTAAAACCGCCGCGCAGATGACCGCGATTATCGCGTTGCTGTTGTACGAACCCTTCTTTCCCGGCATCCCGACACCCAAGCTCGGCACATTTGCGCTGTGGATCGCGGCGGGCCTCACGCTGTGGTCGATGTTTTATTACTTGAAGCACGCTGCACCGCATATGGGTAAAAGTCCGCGCCGCCCGGAGGGTGACAAGGTTTAGCGTCGTAGCAGCCTTCCCGCACTTATGGTTATAATTTAAGGCTTCAATTCCTCGATAGCTCAGTTGGTAGAGCGCCGGACTGTTAATCCGTAGGTCCCTGGTTCGAGCCCAGGTCGAGGAGCCAACAACCGGTTGGTCGAAGGTAAGAAAAAGCTTGCAGAGATGCAGGCTTTCTTGTTTTTCGCGGCGTATTTTGATGGGTGCGGCGGACCGTTTCGGATTGCGATACAGTTCGCGTATGAATCCACAAAACGATGCACACGACAATCCAAAAAACGGCGCCCGCCCCAACAACCGCGCTGACCTCGCGCAGATCGCTAAACAGGCGATGATTGATCGGGGTCTTGAGCCGGAATTTTCGCCTGCGGTTGAACAGGAATTGACCCGGATCACGCGCCCCTCGAATGAAACCGGTGGCGGCATTCGTGATCTCACCACGCTGCTGTGGTGTTCGATTGATAACGACGATTCGCGCGACCTCGATCAGCTCTCCGTGTCCGAGACTCTGGCCGGCGGCGCAATCAAAGTACTGGTCGCCATTGCTGACGTAGACACGCTGGTCAAAAAGGGCACGGCCATTGACGACCACGCGCATAACAACACCTGTTCGGTGTACACCGCCGCGCGAATTTTTCCGATGTTGCCGGAGCGATTGTCGACTGATTTGACGTCACTCAACGAGCATGAAAAGCGGCTCACCATGGTCACCGAAATGGTGTTTGATGGCAAAGGCGATATGACCTCCAGCACGGCGTATCGCGCGCTGGTGTTGAACCGCGCAAAGCTTGCCTACGACTCGGTTGCTGCGTGGCTTGAAGGTCAAGCTGAGCTGCCTGCTGCCGCGCGTGCGGTGGCGGGCATGGACGCGCAACTTCGTGCGCAGGATGCTATCGCGCAAAAGCTGCGAACGAAGCGCCGCGAACAAGGCGCGCTGGAGTTTGAGACGATTCAGCCAAAGGCCGTGTTTGATGGCGATCAGGTGGTCAGCCTCAACGTGCAGGAGCACAATCGCGCCCGCCAGCTGATCGAAGAATTCATGATCGCGACCAATCAGGCGACCGCACAGTTTCTGACCGAGAAAGGCTTCGCGTCGCTGCATCGCGTGGTGCGCTCGCCCGAGCGCTGGTTGCGTATTGTGGACGTGGCAAAAGCGCTCGGTGAGGCATTGCCGCCTGAGCCTGATTCGAAGGCGCTGGAGGAGTTTCTGGTGCGTCGACGCGCGGCCGATCCGACGCGCTTTCCCGATCTGTCGTTGACCATTATCAAACTCATGGGCGCGGGGGAATACGTGATCGACAAACCGGGCGGCCCCGACGTGGGCCACTTCGGGCTTGCCGTACACGACTATGCCCATTCAACGGCTCCGAATCGGCGCTTCCCGGATCTCGTGACGCTGCGTCTGATGAAGGCGGCGCTGAGCGGCGCGCCGTCCCCCTACAGTGATGCGGAGCTGTTCGCGCTGGCAACGCATTGCAGCCAGCAAGAGGATGATGCCAACAAGGTTGAACGTCAGGTGCGCAAGGCCGCAGCGGCGCTGCTGCTAGCTTCGCGCGTAGGAGATCGTTTCGACGCAATTGTGACGGGCGCGTCGGACAAAGGCACCTATGTACGCGTGTTTTCGCCACCGGTTGAGGGGCGACTGGTACAGGGCTTTCAGGGTTACAAAGTAGGCCGCAAGTTGCGCGTTGAATTGCTCGGCGTGAATGTGCCGCGTGGGTTTATTGATTTTGCTCGGCGCGATTGAGCGGCGTTTTTTGCGATGGGAAATTTGTATCTTGTGCGCCATGGTCAAGCCTCATTTGGCGCGGCTGATTACGACAATTTAAGCGAACTGGGCCACAAGCAAAGCGTGAAACTCGGCCAGTATTTTCGTGAAACCGGCGTAACGTTTGATGCGGTCATCATCGGCACGCTCAGACGGCATGTGCAAACGTGGCACGGCGTGGCAAAAGGTATGCAACGCGACGACACCGACGCGCTTGCGTGGCCGGGACTTAACGAATACGACCCGGTCGCCGTCATCGGCGCGATTCATCCGGAGCCATTGCACAAGCCCACCACGCCGGAGCAGGTGAAGGGCCATTTTCGCTTGCTGCGCGATGGTTTGGCGGCGTGGATGCAAGGCAAAACTGAGCCGATGGGGATGCCCCCTTACGCCGACTTTTTAGCGGGCGTCACCAGCGCGCTCGACCACGTTCGCGCCAATCACTTCGGCAAAAGCGTGTTGATCGTATCGAGCGGTGGGCCTATCTCGACGGCCGTTGGACATGTGCTCGGCACCAGCCCCGAGACGACGATTGAATTGAATCTACGCATCCGAAATAGTGCGCTCAGCGAGTTCGCATTTACGCCGAAGCGGCACGTGCTGGTGAGCTACAACACGGTGCCGCATCTGGATTCAAAAGCGGACTCTGGATGGGTGACTTACGCTTGAATCACGCTCGCGATGGGGTATCAGCTTTTTGTTGAAAACCTTATTTGATATGGGCGTAAAGCGATAAAATGTGTTGAGTCAATAAATAGCTAAAAAGCAGAATCCTAAATGAAGTGCACCGTTTCCAGGTGTTTAGGAAAGGTTAGTATATTGACACGTTAATAACGGAACATTAGTACACTTCGCTTACCGCCAATAGGCTTACGAGAGTGTGCTCATGCGACAAACCGAAATGCACCTGACTGACGAGGACCGAGCAGTCGTCAATGGAATTCGCGGGAAGGGACACCATCAATCGCGAGAGGTGAACAGGGCACATGCGCTGTCCTGCCTGGACCGAGGCATTCCTGAGACGCAGATCATGGAGGTGCTCGGGATAGGACGCACCGCCTTGTGGCGCACTCGGTCGGCGTACTTGCAGGGAGGCGTCGATCTGGCAGTATTTGATGTAGCGCGCTCTGGTCGCCCTCCACAGTACGACACCGAGCAGGCACGCGTCACGGCGCTTGCCTGCTCGGTGCCACCCGAGGGCCGACAGCGCTGGACGCTCGTCGAACTCGAGCGCGCGGCGCGCCAGGAATCGGGTCTGAACACGGTGAGCCGGGAGACGGTGCGCCGCATGCTCAAAAAAACGATCTCAAACCGTGGCGCAGGCTGATGTGGTGCATCGGCACGTTAACCGAAGAGTATCGGAGCCGCATGTACGACCTGCTCGCGCTTTACGCCAGGCCGCTGCGCGACGATGAGCCTGTCATCTGTATCGATGAGAAAAGCTTGCAACTGCTTGCCCACAGCCGCGAGCCACTGCCTATGGCGCCCAGTGCACCAACCAAGCAGGACTACGAGTATGTTCGCAAAGGCACGACCAATCTGTTCGTGGCCGTCGAGCCCAAAGCCGGGCAACGTGTCGTCTCGGTGACGGCTCAACGCGGCAAGGTCGACTTCGTTGCCTTCGTGCAGTCGCTTCTGACCGATACGTATGCGACGGCGCGCAAGGTACACCTCGTATTGGACAACCTGAACACCCACTTCAGAAAGTGCTTCGAGGACGTGCTGGGAAAGCGTGCAGCCAATGTGCTACTGCGCAGAGTGAAGCTCCATTACACACCCAAGCATGCGAGTTGGCTCAACATGGCAGAAATAGAGATCGGCATCCTCAGCCGTCAATGCCTGGACCGCCGCATCGGCGACCACGAACTGCTGCGCTGCGAAGTTGACGCTTGGCAGTTCAAGCGCAACGAGCAGCGGCGAACCATCGAATGGCGATTTACTCGACAGGACGCGGATCACAAGCTTGGACAATACTATGCTTCGTAACTTCCGTGTTGATGTACTAGAGGCGTGAGAGCTTCAGGCGGTTAGTCTTTCGGTTATTCAACGACTGAAAGATTTCACTGATGAAGACACACACCTCCAGCCCGAGGAATTGTCGGTTA
>JAYVNO010000041.1:0-20272 GCA_043758415.1 Burkholderiales bacterium | reverse complement strand
TGATTGAGCGCTTGCCGGACGGCTCCTATCTGAGCGAGATCTACGAGAACCAAAAAGCGCGCCGCCACGGCACCGGGACGCGGGTGCGAGTCATTGAGTACAGCATGACCGGCACACAGGCAGGCACCCACGCGCCGCAGCGCTACCGACTCATCAGCAATCTGCTTGATCCGGCGTCCGCACCGGCGGCCGAGTTAGCCGCGCTCTATCACCGCCGCTGGAGGATCGAGACGGCCTTTGCGGAGTTAAAGACGCAACTGGGCGAGGGTCTGGCATTGAGGAGCAAAACCCCAGAGCTCGTGATGCAGGAGTTCTACGCGCTCTTGATGGCGCATGCCGCCATTCGTCGTTTAATGCACGAGGCGTCGATGCGAACCCATCAGGCCAGCGAGGAGCGTTCGGATGTTTGCTTTTTTGGGGGCAGGCGGCGACTGGCCCGGGAACGGCTCAGCCAAGGCTGCGGTGGTTCACGAAATTTTTATACCTGCGGGAAACGCTTTGAATTAGCCGAAATTCAAGCGCTGAATGCGTTGCGAAAATAATTAAGATCAAGTTAAACCGGCGCGCCAAGATTGAATTGCATTGTTTGCGGTGTACCTTACGTTGGGCCCCACAGCGGACTTTCCGCCGTTGTCCTACAGCAGGTTGACAACAAGCGGGCTAGATTGAGTGTTAATTTAAGGATGCCTCATGCCCACTCGCTCTCGTCGTAACTCCTCCTCGTTGCCTATGCAAATCGCCGAACTGTCGCTCGCTGTTCCGCAGGTTATCGCTCATCGTGTCTCGCGCATGGCATTGGCGAGTCAGACGCCGTCTGACCGTGATAAGCGGGAGTTCGAACGGATGGTTGCCGAGAAGAAGGACGCGTTTGGTCAATCCTTGAACGCCATGGCCGCGCAGGCGGTTCGTGCAAATCAAACGCTAGCTTTGTCCCTCATCAAGTCGTTCTGGCTGCCGACGGGGCGCACGCTCACCGCAAGGGCTGTGGCATCCAGGGTTCAGCGAGCAACTGTGGGTGTACTCAGCAAAGGCCTGGAGCCAATACACCGCAAGGCCGTTGCCAACGCCAAGCGTCTAGCGCGCACCAAGCTTGGCTGAGTAGGGCCCAGTTGCGCGCCCGAGTGACGCGCCAACGGGCGGCCTCTAGGGCCTGCGCTGGTGTGGTACGTGCTACATTTCTTAAGCTTGGACATGGCAACCGCCTGCTGTCACCCGCCTAGCTCGAACCTTAGCCCCGAAGTATGAAAACCATTCACTCACACTTCACCGAAGCAAACGGCATCCGTGTGCATTACTTGCGTTGCGGCTCCGGGCCGACGCTGATTCTGCTTCACGGCTGGCCAGAGTGGTCGCACGTCTGGCGGCCGGTGATGTCGCGCCTCGCGGACGAGTTTGATGTGATTGCTCCGGATTTCCGGGGCTTCGGAGATTCACAGAAGACCTCCCTGATCCCCGCGCGAGACGCGACCCCGGAGGCGTTGGCGACCGATATTTTCGCCCTCGCCGACGTGCTTGGGCTGCAGCGCTTTGGCATAGTGGCACATGATGTCGGTGCCTTTGTTGCGCAGATGATCGCCCGACGCTCGCCTGAGCGCATTGCAGGGCTCTTTTTCTTCAACTGCGCCTACCCAGGGATCGGCGCTCGGTGGGTCGAGCCCAGCCACTTGCTCGAGACGTGGTATCAGTTCTTTCACCAAATGCCTTATGCCGCCGATTTAATCGGATCGTCCCGCGACGCATGCCGCATCTACATTCATAACTTCTTGCGCCATTGGTCGTACCGCAAGGACGTGTTTGACGACGAACTGGAAGTCTGGGTGGGCAACTTTATGAAACCCGGAAATCTTCAGGGCGGATTCAACTGGTATCTGAGTAACCATGCGAGCCGAATGGCCGTCATTGAAGGAGTGGTGCCGCCGCCACCGCCGATCACGATCCCGACGCGAATCTTTTGGGGTGAGCATGATCCCGTGTTCAAGCAATCATGGACCGACCGACTTCCGGAGTTCTTCACCGATCTCGAGTTTAGTTTTGCTCCGGACGCAGGGCACTTCGTTCATTACGAGACGCCTGAGCCAGCATGCGTAGAGATCCGCCGATTCTTCCGTGGTGTTGCCAGTAACGGCTTGGTTTAGGGTGATTCGCGCGGCTAAAGGACGCGGAAATTGTCAAAGTGCTGTCAAACATTGGATATTTGCTGTTTCCGCATCCCTAAGCGAGCGATCAACCGGATCAATTGCCAGCGCTGCCGCCACTGACAAACGAGCGCGCAGCTTGTTCGTTGGGGGTCGGCCGTTGAACCACCCCATCCTCCCTCCTCCCTCCTACCACGATTGCCTCTACGATGTCACTCATTGACCAGCGTCCCCCACTCCTGCGAACCTGGCTGTTCGGCCCTGGGGCTGACAGTGCCGTGCATGAAGCGATGTCGGCCAGCGGTGCCGACGTCCTGATCCAGGACCTCGAAGACTTCACGCCACCACCGCGGCGCGAGGAAGCACGGGCCCTGGCAGCGGGTCTGTTCGGTCGCTGGCGGACGCGGGGTGCCCGAGTATGCGTTCGCATCAATGCACTGCACGAGGACGGGCCGCTCGATCTCGCGTATGCGATCCCGGCAAAGCCCGACTTCGTTGCCTACCCGAAGGCTGCGACAGCCGGCGAGATGCGCGAACTGGATCGCGCCATTACCGCGCTCGAAGCAGAGGCGGGCCTGACGCCGGGCAGTATCGGCATCCTCCCGGTGTGCGAAACGGCTCTCGGCGTGGTCAGTGTTCGCGAGATCGCTGCGGCGTCACCGCGCATCCGCTATGCGCTGCTGGGTGCCGAGGACCTGGCGGCAGACCTGATGGCCGAGCGTAGCCGCGACGCCGTGGAACTCGACCACGCCCGACGGCGCTTCCTGCTGGAGTGCCGGGCTGCAGGCATTGAGCCAATCGATGCGCCCTACACGTTCACCGATTCAGAAGGTGCTGCCCAGGAGGCGCAATACTCGCGCAGGCTGGGCTACCGCGCCAAAAGCCTCGTCCGCCCGGATCACACGGCGGCGATTCTTGCGGCCCTGATCCCGAGCGACGGCCAGAAGGCCCAGGCACGGGCAATGGTGCAAGGGTTCGAGGCAGCCCGTGCGCGCGGTGAAGATCGCGCCCTGGTCGATGGCCTCTGGGTCGAGGTACCGACCTACCTCAATGCGAAGCGATTGCTCGCGCAGCCATAAGCGATAGGGCACCTCCAATAATTCATTTGTGCGGCGCATTGTGTCGTCGCGCGGTGCTCGCAATCCTCACGTGACCTGTGCGTACGCTGCGGTTGCTGCGCTCCGGGCCGACGTTGCCAACTGCGACACTGCATCCCCAAAAATGAATTATTAGAGGTGCCCGATAGTCGAATGCAGCCTAATGCCGCATGTCGAGACTGCGGCCTGGTCGTGGCGAGTAGGGTGATTTTTTGGGCAGCGGGTCGGGCGCAACGCTTGCGGTTCCGCCCGACGGTACTCGCGTCACACCACCAACACAATAGGCTCCAGATCCGCGCCCTGCGCCAGAATGCGACCAATGGCCGCCGTATGCATATAGCCCAAACCACGGAGCGCGTTGATGCATGCGTCCGCCCGATCCGCAGGTACGCTGGCGAGCAAGCCGCCTGCCGTTTGCGGGTCGAAAATTAACGGGTAGCGTGGATGCTTGACCATCGCTTCCTGATTGCGCAGCGCGCGGCGCAGGCGGACGTTGGCGCTTTGTAGTGAGCTGACGATGCCCTGCGCTACGCACTCTTCTGCGCCGTCGAGTAACGGCAGATTGGTGAGATTCAATTCGGCGTCCACGCCCGATGGACGGGTCATTTCGACGAGGTGACCGAGCAGTCCGAAGCCGGTCAAATCGGTGCACGCGGTAGCGCCGAATTCGCTGAGGCATTTCGCGCCGAGACGGTTAGAAATCACCATCGATTTCAGCGCGCCGTCGATCCATCTTCCCTTTGCCGCGAGCCGCGCATGTGCCGCGAACAGCGTGCCGGTGCCGATGGGTTTGGTTAGGATGAGTACGTCGCCCGGTTGCATGCCGTTCTTGCGCAAAATCTTTGCAGGATCGTCGTCGATCAGGCCGTTCACCGCGAAGCCGAGCGCCAGTTCTTTGCCTTCGCCAGTGTGCCCGCCGACCAGTGCGCAGTTGGCTTCATTCAGCACTTCCAGCGCGCCGGTCATCATCTGAAACAGCACGTCCTCGACCTTAGATTCGAGACCCGATGGCACGGTAGCGATTGCCGTGGCGGATTGCGCTTCAGCGCCCATCGCCCAGATATCGCCTAGCGCGTGGTTGGCGGCGACTTTGCCGAAGAGGTACGGGTCGTCGATGAATGAGCGGAAGAAGTCCACCGAATGCACCATCGCCTTGCCCTGCGGCACGCGCACCACGGCAGCGTCGTCCGGGTCTTTCAGGCCGATGATCACGTCATCGCGATCCACAGGATGCAAATTGCTGAGCGCGCGCGATAACACCGTTGCGCCCACTTTTGCACCACAACCGCCGCAGCGCATGGCGATGGCAGAGATGGCTTGTAGCGATTCTTCCTGACTCAGTTTCACACTGTTTTGCGTGGACGTAGCTGGCGCGGAAGCGGGCGCACCCATCGCAGGGAAATCCTGAAATTTCGCCATAAAGCGGCGATCAATCCAGTCCTTCCACGCCCACACCCACGCGCCCGCGAAGCCGAGCCAGCCGCGTGAGGCGACAGCGTATTTGTCGCCGGTGCTGATCAGCGCGAGCCAGCTCGTTTGCGGGTGATACGGCGTGAGTGTCGTGCCCGCCACCGCGCGACGTAAATTCTCGGTCAGCGGCGGGCCTTGCCGCACCGCGAACACGCCCGCTTTTTCGAGTTTGTAGTTGACCATGCTGGCGATATCGCCAGCCGCGAAAACATTGGGGTCAGACAGCGTTTGCAGTGTGTCGGTGACTTTGATGAAACCTTCTGCGTCAAGCGCTAGCCCGGTCATTTGCAACCAGGGCGCGCCGCCCGCGCGAGTCACCCAAACAATCTCGTCGGCGTCGAATGTTTCGCCCGCTGCCGTCTGCAGGTGGTTGGCAAACACCTGCTTGACCTCGCTGCTGCGATGCACGACCACTTTGCGCTCGGCCAGCGCCGCGTCAAAGCGCCGACGAACGCCTGCGTTGTGCGTCGGCAGAATGTCTGATGTGTTGGTGAACAGGTGAAACGTCAGATCATCAGGATTGCGGGCCAGCGCAGTCAATTCATTGCGCAACCGATACTGCATTGCCAACAACAATTCAACGCCGCCAGCGCCCGCGCCAACCACGGCAATGGTGGTTTTGCCGGTGCTTTTTTGTACGCGATCCAGCAGCGACAGCCAGCGATCATTAAAGCGTTGAATCGGCTTCACCGCCACCGCAAAGTCCGCCGCGCCGGGCACCTGTGCGAGCTGTGGCGTCGAGCCGATGTTGATCGACAGTTGATCGTATGAGACTGGCGGCCGATTGCGGCACAACACCTTGTTGTTGCGGCGGTCGATGCCGACCACTTCATCGCGATACAGCCGCGCGCCCGCAAACACGGCCAGCCGCGACAGATCGATATGCACCGTGTCATAGTCGTAATGCCCCGCCACATACCCCGGCAACATGCCGGAATAGGGCGTGTGCATATCCGTGCAAATCAGCGTCAGTCGCACACCGGAAACGGGCTTCATGCCAAAGCTTTTGAGCACACCAACATGGCTGTGGCCGCCTCCGACCAGCACGATGTCGCGGAGAATGGGTTGATCAGGAGCTTGCATGTTTAAGTTACTTTTCTTGTCGCACCCTTTTATGCGAGGGGGCTCGGCTGTCGCAGGAACAGAATGGTTCATGACCGTGGCACAAATTTAACCTACCGGTGACCCGCCGGCGCAACGCTGCGTCGGAGCGTTGATAATTCGGGTGCGACGACAAGCACTTTCGCCGCGCAAGCTCACAACAGGCTGAACATGAATCTGCAACGCTTCTACGAAATTCGCTCACTTTCGCTCGCTTCGATGGTGGTCGTAGTTACGTTGAGCGCCCTGAGCGCCACGGCCTTCGCCGCTGATCGATACACACGCACCAAGGCCAGTGCTGACGGCATTGGCAAGCTCTACATGGGGCGCGAGATCGCTGGCGTTATGGGCTGGCAGGGCGCGGCGTGGCTTGAGCGGGAGGAGCGCGAAAAAGAAGAGCGCGGCGACTTGTTGATGCGCGAACTTAGGCTGCGACCGGGCATGGTGGTGGCCGATGTCGGCGCCGGGACTGGCTATTACGCGCGGCGAATGTCACCCCTAGTTGGTGCGTCGGGCACGGTGTTCGCTGTTGACGTGCAGCCGGAGATGATCACCATGTTGACTGATCTTGCCAAAAAGGCGGGACTTGCCAACATCAAGCCTGTGCTCGGCGCGGCGGACAACGTGAAATTGGCGGATGCGAGCATCGATTTAGCCATCATGGTTGACGTGTATCACGAGCTGGAATTTCCGTTTGAAGTGATGGAGAGCATCGTTCGTGCGCTCAAACCCGGAGGCCGCGTGGCCTATGTCGAATATCGTGCGGAGGATGCCAACGTGCCGATCAAACCGGTTCACAAGATGACCGAAGCGCAGGTGCGCAAAGAGGCGCTTCAACATGCGCTGATTTACGAGCGCACGGCCCACACGTTGCCTTGGCAGCATGTGGTGTTTTTTCGGAAGAAATGACGGGCGGCTTGTAGGAGCGATGCTGCCGCGACCCATTGCCTATGCGGATGTGGGTCGCGGCACAGCCGCTCCTACAAAATTGCATTCGATTTTTTATTGATAGCAACTTTGTGTTGGAAAGCGCATTCTATAAGGGCATAGACCTGTTAAATTGCTAAAGTCGATAATTAGCCGAATAGTCACCAGTGCGCCTATCAAATGCGGCTTACGCTTAAAAGTTGTTAGTGCTTTTCACGCTACGTTTCGCGTTTTCGATCTGGATTCCGGCTACTTCGATGGACGCAGGAGCTGCTTCGCGGGAACAACAAATCAGGCGTTTTGGACTTCGTTGGAAATAGCCCGAAACCGACTCGCTGTTTTGCTGATCGTTCGCCGCAGCAAGCGGTATACATCCGCATCAAACGGCTGCCGTGCTCCGCCCGACATCGCGCACCATTGATCGAACACCAGCGCGTCGGCGCGGTCGTTGACGGCGTCGACTTCCTCGTACACCGCTGGGCCGCCGAACGGCCATGCCGGTAGAGCGTTGCCCTTAATTGCCTCGCGCAAACGTTCGCTGTGGGCGGCGACCGTTTCTGTGCTGTCGCATGCGCCGAAGCAGCGGCCCACCTGGCGGGCGAAACATGGTTCGTTCGCCGCGCGCGGCTTGGAAAATCCCAGCAAGTGGTCGCACAGGTGATGCTCGCGCGCCAGGAACATCAGCCATTTTTTCGCGGATGCCTTGTCGCTGAATGGGCCAAAAATGCCTGCGTACCTGTCGGGTAAATTCGCCGCGCTGATCCAAGTTAATGTTGCGTTGCCCTCTATCTCCCGCCACTGAAAAAATCCCGATTTCTCACGGCGTCGTAGGTTCACGTTGTGTAGCGGCATACGCGCTTTGACCAGCTGTGCTTCAAGCAGCAACGCGCTGAATTCGCCAGCGGTGGGCAGCCATTCGATACGCCGCATTTCTTGCGACAAACGAATGTCGTTGGGCGTCATGTGATCGCTCGAAAAGTGTGCGCGGATGCGCTCTCGCAGGTGCTTGGCTTTGCCGATGTAGAGCGGCAAATCGTTGATGCCGTAGAACAGATAGACACCCGGAGAGTCAGGAATGTCTGCGAGCGCGGTGCTAGGCAGATGGGGCGGCAGCGACGGCGTCCTGAGCAACGATTTGACGATGGCTTTCAAGGTGGCAGGGGAGTGATCGTGCTCGGCTCGGCCCACGAACGCCGCCGTGGCTTCGGTGTCACCCATGGCGCGATGACGGTCGAATCCTGACAAGTGATGTCGCGCAATGATTGCGTCGAGTCCGTGTCCGTTGGCGTCGGGATACAACCTGCGCGACAAGCGCACCGTACACAGCACGTCCGCCGTGAACGACTCGCCCTGGCGACGAAATTCGTTCTTGATGAAACCGTAATCGAAACGCGCGTTGTGAGCTGCGAACACTGTCCCTTCGAGCAACCGTCGCACCTCAGTTCGCACGTCAAAAAAGCTCGGCGCATCGCGCACCATCGCATTGGTGATACCAGTCAGCGCCTGAATTTCTGCGGGAATCGCTACGCCGGGATTGATCAACGATTGCCAGCGCTCCGTCTCGCCGTTTGCATTGAAGCGGATGATCGCGATTTCTGTGACCCGATCCGCGAACGGCTTCATGCCGGTTGTCTCGACGTCAATGAAAGCGAAGTCGCCAAGCGTGAGCAGCGTAGACGGGAACTCCAGCAGCATGACGTTAGGGTTTTGGCAGCAGCGCCAGCGCGATGGTCAAACTGGCCAGCGCGGCGAGGCTCGAAATCGCGGTTGCTGCCGTCGTGACGTTCTCGTTCACGTGGTAGCGTTGCGCGAACAGGAACACGTTGGAACCTATTGGCAGCGCGGCGCAGGTGACGGCGACTGCGGTGGCCAGCGGCGACAAACTCAACGCCCACGCCGCGCCAAAAATCAGCAGTGGATGAATGAAATTTTTCGCAACCGTCAGTGCGAAGGCGACGCGCAGATGTTCTGACAGTTTCATGGTCGAGAGTTGCGCGCCCATCAGCACGAGCATGAGCGGTCCGGCGGCGGATGCCAGAAATCCGAGCGGCTGATCTGCCCAGTCCGGCAGCGGAAGTTCAGCCAACCCCCACAACAAACCCATAAGAATCGGCAGAATCACGGGGTGCACAACTGACGTTTTGATCACGTTGAAACTGTTGCGGGCAAGGCTTTGATCGTTGGTCGATTCTCTGGCATGCGACACCTCCAGCCAAACCGTGGCGACCGTTAGCAGCACCAACGAATGCAACGCAATGATCGACAGATGCAGCTTCAAACCGGCGTCGCCGAACGCGAGTTTCTGGATTGGAATGCCGAGCTGCACCGTGTTTGAAAACACTGCGCCCAAACCCATCACGACGGCCCCGGCAGTCGTCTGCAAATTGTTACGCCGCGAGAACACCGCGACGCATAAGAACCAAATCAATGATGCGCCAAAATAAACGGCTAGCAGCGTAAAGTCGGAGCCTTCAAAGCGTGCCGTTGCCATTGATCGGAACAACAGGCACGGCAAGAACAGTAAAAAGCACAGATCAGAAAGCGCCTTGATTCCCGTCGGATCGAGCACGCGACGGCCCGCAACAAAGCCTGCGATCACGATGATCGCGGCGGGCAGAATTACGGATACGGTCGACAGCATAAGGGCACCTCTAATAATTCATTTGTGCGGCGCATTGTGTCGTCGCGCGGTGCTCGCGCTTTTGGCAAATGAGATCACGTACCAGGGCATACGCTGCGGTTGCTGCGCTTCGGGCCGACGTTGCCAACTGCGACACTGCATCCCCCAAAATGAATTATTAGAGGTGCCCATAAGTTATGCGTTAAACACCGGTGTCTTCACGCGGTGGATGTACCAATAATTTGTCGACACGCTTGCCGTCCATATCGACGACTTCCATCCTAAATTCATCGTGATTGACGCTGTCCGCCACGGCCGCGATGCGGCCAATTTCTGCCATCACGTAGCCGCCTAACGTGCGGTAATCACCGCTGATTTCGCCTGCGAAGGCGGGTGCTTCCGGGAACACTTCGCGGAAGCGCTCCAGCGTCATCGCGCCGTCGACAATCCATGAGCCATCGGCGCGTTTCACCGCGTCGGAGTTTGCCGGTTGGTCATGGTCACCCATGTCGCCGACGATGGCTTCTAGAAGGTCGGTTTGCGTGATCATGCCGAGCACTTCGCCATGCTCGTCAACTACGAAGGCAAGCGATTCGCCGGTGCGCTTGAACGTCTCCAGCAGCGCAAGCACGGTAACCGTCTCAGGTACGAAAACGGCGTCTTTGCGTACCCGATCCGGCATCAGTTTGCCGCTCTTCAAATAGTGCGCCAGCAGGTCGCCGGAGTCGATCACGCCGATCACATTGGACACGTCGTCTTTGACCACGGGATAGCGGGTGAAATCGCTTTGTTTGAGCATTTCCAGCGTGACGCTCGGGTCAGCCTCGATGTCAATCACGATCATATCCGCGCGCGGCGTCATGATGCGATCCACGGTGTAATCGTCGAGGTTAAACACGCGGGCGACGATGTGGCTTTCGCCCGCCTCAAACACACCTGCGTGAGCGCCTTGACGCATGAGCCCCTTAATCTCCTCTTCGGTCACCGGCGGATCGTCAGCCTTGCTGCGGCCAAACGGTTTGACCAGCGCATCGGTGGTTGCTGCCAGCAGTCGCACCAGCGGCAATGCTGCGATCGCCAGCCACTGCATCGGACGCGCACTCCAGCGGGCGATGGCCTCGGGGTAGATCAGTCCGATGCGCTTGGGCACCAGCTCGCCCAAAATCAGCGATGCCACGCCGATGGCGGCAATCACGATCACCGTTGCGCCCTGTTTCGCGTAGGGCGCGGCCCAGGTCCATTGGACGAGCCCATGCTCAAGCCGTTCGGTGAACGCACTTTCGCCGAAGGCACCCATCGCCAGCGTGATCAGCGTAATGCCGGTTTGTACGGTGGAGAGCAGGCGGGTTGGTTCAGCACCGAGCGCGAGCGCCGCTTTTGCGCCCTTATCGCCGAGCTGCGCCATCTGCTCAAGGCGAATTTTTTTGGCAGAAACCAGAGCGATTTCGCTCATGGCAAACAGGCCATTCAACAGAATGAGCCCAAAAATTAAGAGAACGTCCAAGCGGCACGCGTCCGCAGTAGAAGCGGCGCGTCAGGTAACTAAGCAAACGCTACTATAGCCCACGGGCGCTCCCATAAATCTGTTGTTCGTGCGAACTGCGTCGTTGTGCGGTGCTCGCAATCGTCATGTACCTGTAAGTACATTCCGGTTGCTCCGCGCCGCACCGATGTTGTCAAGTTCGGCATTTCATCCCGAAAAACGAATTTCTAGACGCACCCTGGCGAACGCGTCACTTTTTTGGCTACTTTTTATTTACTGTCATGACCGCCCCGATATTGCAATCCAAACTGCCTCGCGTGGGCACCACCGTTTTTTCCGTGATGTCGGCATTGGCGGCCGAGCATAAAGCCATCAATCTAGGCCAGGGTTTTCCGGATTTTGACTGCGATTCGCGCCTGATTGACGCGGTGACAGCGGCCATGAAAGCGGGCCATAACCAATATCCGTTGATGCCGGGCGTGCCCTTGCTGCGGCAGCGCGTTGCGGCCAAGGTGGCGGCGCTGCACGGCGTTCATTACGACGCAAATACAGAGATCACCATCACGTCGGGCGCGACGCAGGGCATTCTGTCGGCCATTCTTGCGGTGGTGCGGGCGGGCGATGAGGTGATCGTGCTTGAGCCCTGCTACGACAGCTACATCCCGAACATTGAGCTGGCGGGCGGCGTGGCGGTGCCCGTGCCGCTGTTGCCGGGATCGTTTGCGCCGGATTTCGACGCCATCGGGGCGGCGATCACGTCGAAGACGCGCGCCATCATCGTGAACAGTCCGCACAACCCGAGCGGTCGGGTGTGGAGCGCAGCGCAGTGGGACACGTTGGCTGATTTGATTGCGGCGCGCGACATCTGGCTGTTCTCGGACGAGGTGTATGAGCACATGGTGTTCGACGGCCTGAATCATCAGAGCGCGGCACAAAATCCACGCTTGCGCGAACGGGCGTTCATCATTTCGTCGTTTGGCAAAACATTTCACGTGACCGGCTGGAAGCTTGGCACCGTGTGTGCGCCAGCGCCACTGAGCGTCGAATTTCGCAAAGTGCATCAATACACCGTGTTCACCGCTAACAGCGCGATGCAGCACGGCATCGCTGAATATTTGGCCGAACCCGCACCCTATTTAACGCTGCCCGCGTTTTATCAAGCCAAGCGAGATCGTTTTGCAGCGGGCTTTGCCGCGACGCCGTTGCGCTTGTTGCCGTGCGAAGGCAGTTACTTTCAATGCGTGAGCTATGCCGAGGTTGCGGCGCTGCGCGACCTGACTGAACGCGCGTGCAGCGAGTGGCTGACGCGCGAAATAGGGGTGACGCCGATTCCGTTGTCGGCGTTTTGTTCGACACCGACCGAGCAGCAAACTATTCGTTTTTGCTTTGCAAAACGGGACGATACGCTAGACGCGGCGCTGCTGCGACTGGCCAAACTCGGCGCGGGCGCGAATCGGGTGTAACGTGTCGCCTCGCGCGAGGCCCGTTAAAATCGCGTAGTAGCTTGCGGCACCGGGAGAGACAGCGGCAAATCCGGCAACGGAGTCGCGATAACCCCCGCAGCCGGATGCAGTCCCACACAAACATCGTCACCAAACAATGCATACAACGCAAACGAACGCAAACCAAGGGCAAGCTCGCGCATGAATCAGACTCTTTTTGGAAAACTCGCGCTGGGCGCAATCGCTTCAGTCATGGCGCTGGCGCTGTCCGCCTGCGGCGGCGGTAGCTCGTCGACGCCGACGGCCTCAAGCACGTTGCTGGCAGGTCCTGCCACGTTTGTTGCGTTCGGCAACACGCCCAACACGATAGGTATCACTGGCGGCAAAGGCCCGTTTACCGTGGTGTCCAGCAACCCGACGTTGCTTCCGGTCAGCGCTGCTATCAGCGGTGCATCGTTCACCGTGACGCCTGCCAACGTCGCGACGACAACAACCGTCACCTTGACGGTGACCGATAGCGCGGGTGCCACCTCGGTGGTCACCGCGACGGTAACACCGGCAACCATTGCCGCCGCGTTGATCACCATCACGCAAGCCTCCAGTTCAGTGTGTGCACCGGTCAACAATGCGGCGATCACCGCGGCAACGTTGTGCCAAGGCGAAACCGCTACCGCGTCGGTGACGCTGAAAGACAGCACCGGCGCGCCTATCGCCAACCGCAGTGTGCGTTTTGAGGTGTTGACCATTGGCGCATCGCTTGCCGCCACCGCAGCGACCACAGTCTATTCGCGCATCGCGACGGTCGACACCAACGCGCAGGGCGTAGCCACGACTCTGGTTCGCGCCGACGTGGAGTCAGTGTCTGAGGCTGCATTTCTGCGGGCCACCGACACCGTCAGTTCGCATCGCATCGATACCTGGATCACCGTGTTGAAACTGACCAATGCTGCGCCCGTGTTGAGCGTCGTTCCGACAACGGGGGGCATGGTCGGTTATTACGGCAGCGAGTGCCCCTTTGTGCGCCGCGAATACAGCGTCTTCGGCGGCAGCGCACCCTATGCCGTGACCTTGCCTGCGGGCAGCACGCTGGTGCTCACCAATGAACTGGGCGTCGCCGCGGTCGCGGGCAGCGGCATCACTCTTGCCAGATCCGGCGCACGCTTCACCACCGAGAACGCCGACAGTACAACGTGCGTGACTGGCAGCACGGTGCTTACCGTCACCGACGCAACGGGTGCAACCGCGCCGGGTGCGTACACCGTGGCACCGGGTTCAGTCGCCCGCCCGACGGCATCGGCCGAGCTCGCCGTATCGCCGCCTGCGCTCTCGCTGACGGCGGATCCATTGAGTGCGTATTGCTCATCAAGCAGCGCACGCTTCACGATCAGTGGCGGTACCGCGCCCTATGTTGTGAGCACCTCCATCCCGCAGATAACGGCGACGTTGTCCGGCGCGACCAGCGTCGTGGTGAGCTTTGTTTCGGGTTCGAAGTGGAGAATGCTCAAGGCACAATCTGCCAGCATTCTGGTGCTGGATGCTGCGGGCAAAGTGACCGTCGCCAGGCTGTCCTGCGTGTAGGCCACCGGCTCATTGCCCGCCCGTTGTTGGCGGGTCATTGCGACTATGGGACAGCAAGCCCAGGCGAATCGCGGTCAGGGACGCTCCTACACAGGCCGTCGCTGCGGCACTATCTCATTGACCACCAGGGCTGCCAGTACGATCGCCCCGCCCAGAAGTGTCGTGTCCGGCGGCACTTCGCCCGCGCCCAGCCACGACCACAGCGGTCCCATCAACACTTCGAGCAATCCAAGCAACGCCACCTCGGGTGCGCTCAGGTACGCGCTGGCCCGAACCATCATTACGCACGGGATGCCGAGCTGAAACACGCCAAGCATTGCGAGCAGCAACACGTCTTTTCCCGTCGCCGCGAACGGCAATGAAAGCCACAGCGTAACGGCGCAGGAAATCAGCGCACCGATCAGCACCGCCGGTGCCAGGTCAACATGCGCGTGAGTCTTTTTAAGTGTCACCAGATTGATGGCTGAGGCGACCGGCACGCCAAACGCGACGGCCATGCCGAGCCATGCACCTGCACCCGCATCTGCCTGATTGGCGAACATGATCATCATGCCGACCATTGCTGCGCCGATGGCAAGCCAGGTGCGCGTGACAATGGCGGACTTCAAGACCGCCCATGCGAGTACCGTGGCAAAGAGGGGCGACAGCGCGTTCACGATCAATACGTTGGCCGTGCTGGTCATCGTCAGCGCGATCATGAAGCAGGTGAACATCACCGCCCACATCAGCCCTGAAACGAGCCCCGCTTTGCCGCTGGCCCGCACGTAGGTGATCGCGCCAAAACCCTGCGTGTACGCGAACCAAGCGATCATCGTGAGCGCGCAGAACAGGCTGCGCCAGAAGGTCACCTCGAAGCTTTTCGCGCTATCGAGATGGCGCGTGAAAACACCCGCAATGCTCCACAGAAATGCGGCGATCACCATCGTCAGGATCGCGCGGCGGTGTTGCTGTGGCGTGCTAGTCATTTGTAGAAAGTAATCATGTGTAGGGTGGGCAATTCATTGCCCACGCGTCGTTGACTCGGAGTGGAGATGCGCGTGGGCAACAAGTTGCCCACCCTACGCATGGGCATTGGCTTCCAGCTCATTACGAACCTCAGGCACAGCCAAACAACAAACCGCCGCGACCAACATCAACCCCGCGCAAGCAAACAACGAACTCGCGCCGCCAAACTGTTCAATCAAACCGCCACCCGCCCAAAATCCGATGCCCAAACCGATCATAAAAAGCGTCATGCTCCAGGTGAACGCCTCGGTTGAATACTCAGACGGCGAGAGCTTGCCGAGTTGCAACGACAGTGCCGTAATCATCGGGCCAAACGCAAGTCCCGTCAGCGCGCACGCGAGTATGAATGTCCACGTCTGCGTGCAGACTGCCATCAGCGCTGAACCGCAAGCGAGCCACAGTCCTGCAGCCATGATTTGCCGATTCAGCGGCCACGAAAAATGCCGTGAACCGTAAGCGAAACCCATGATCGCCGACGGAATGCTCATCGCGGCATAGAACCAACCAACCCGCGAGGGATGACCGCTGTTGTTGGCGAACGCGGGTAAGGCGATCTCGTTCAAACCGATGCCCACCGCAAAAAAGAACGACAGCAGCAACGCACGGCGAATGGCGGACACTTTCAACGGCCCCAGCCAGTGCCGCACCACGTCGTCGCCACGCTCAACCACGCCCCAACGTGTCAGCGCCCCTGACCGCGAAAAGTGCCACGTACCAAGCGCGCCCAACACGACCGATGCCAGCACCGCAAATGCAGGCGACCCGGCAAGCATGGTGAGGCTCACCACCAGCGGCCCAAGGATGAACGAGCACTCCATGATCACCGATTCCACGGCGAACGCGGACTGCTTCTGGGCGTCGGGCATGGCGGATTTGCGGTACATCGCGCGAATCGTCATCGACACCGGCGGAAAAACCGCGCCCGCCAAAAACGCCGCTGCGAGCATCAGCGTGAGCGAGCCTGTCTGCGTCACAGCAAACACCAGCAACAGCAACGCCAGCGCATGCAGAATCGCCAGCGGCATCATCACCGCCTTCGGCCCGTTGTTGTCCACAAACCGCCCAATGATGGGTGCCTGAATCGCCAGTGCACAAAGGTACGCCGCGCTGACCATCCCGGCCCGCGTGAACGACTGCGTCTGCGATTGCACCAACAGCGTCAATCCCAACGCATTCATGCCAATCGGCAACCGCGGCAGGATCGACGAGATGATGATGCGCCGCAGCTCGTGGTCAGAAAAAAGGGTGCGGTAAGGGGCGAGGTTGATCAAAACGTACTACTGAAAAGCGGAGCAGCTTTTTGCTGTAAGCCTTATTCAATAAGAGCTTAACGCGAGAAAAGCGTGCTTATCGATAAAAATGAAAATAGGGCGCTAGCCCCTATGCAGTGGTTGTTTCATTGAAAAGCTGATTGCACCTCCGGGCCGCAGAATCAGACTTGACGAATCATTCTGGTGCGTGAGCGTAACCGAAAGCACGAATCTTATGGCTTGGCTACTGGTTGCTGTGGCGGAGGCAAATGTGGATGCAAACACTGCGGCTACAATATAGAAATTGTAGCCGCAGTGGAGTATCACGAATGGACATCGCCACCAGAGATTTGAAAGATCACCTCTCGGAATACCTGAAGCGAGTTCAGGCAGGCGAGGAGCTGACCATCACTTCGCACGGCAAGCCCATTGCCAAGCTGTCGCCACCGGACAAAGCGTCACTTGAGCGGCCCGATCCGCTCGCGAACGTGTCATGGATTCGGCAGCCGACGAGGCAGCGTTTGCCGGGCGAAACGATGGGGCTGGGTGCCAACAAAATTGTCATGATTGGCGAGGGGCCCAGCCTGTCGCAAATGGTGCTTGATGACCGTGATTGACGACGCGCTGCACCAGCACATCAAGGAGCGCAAACATGGCGGGTAAGACGCTTTATCTCGACACATCGGCGTGGATGAAGCTCTACGTGCCCGAAGCCGAGAGTGCGTCGGTTGAACGGATGATTGCCCAATCTGCGCTCTGCACGTCGCACCAGATTACCTACGTCGAGATGCGTGCCGCGTTCGCCAAAGCGTGGCGCATGGGGCGCATTGATCAAGCGCAAAAAGCAGTCGCGATTGCAGGTTTTGAAGCTGACTGGCGCACCAGCAAAGTCATGGACGCAACCGAAAATATCATCCGCCGTGCGGGGGATCTGGCCGACCGTTTCGGGCTGCGGGGCTACGACAGCGTGCATCTCGCTGCAGCCGAAGCGATCTCGCTGTTGCTGATGCCTTCACCACTCACCTTTGTCTGTTTTGATGATCGGCTGAATGATGCGGCGGCGGCGCTCGGGATGAGGGTTGGATCGGCCTAGCCGGACTAACGCTTTGCGCTGCGCATTGCGTCTGTGATCGCCACCGTGTCTACGCTCACGGTCGTTACGCGCATCAGCAGGTCGATGACTTTTTCTTTGTAGTCTTTGAGCCGATAGGTGTCGAATTTTTCGCGGATGGTGGGGTCTTTGGGCCTCGATTCTTTGTACTGATCGAGAATCCATTCGAGCGCGCTGCGGTTGCCGAGTTTGTACGTCCACGCCTCGGGCGGCACGCCGCTGAGCCTGGTCTCGCTGTCAAGTGTGATCACGCCTGCGCTCGTGTCCGCGCGCAGCATCGCCTTGGGCGCGAGGCCCGCTGCCTGCGCCTTAGCGTCGGATACGTCGGCGCGGATCAGCGCGAACGGCGTGACGGTTTTATAGCCGATGTGCAGATTCATCAGCACCTCGCCCCAGGTTGCCCACTGCCAAAAGTCAACGTAGAACGGGATGCGCGGAAACTCGCGCTTCAGGTTCAGCGCGTACTTCTCGCGATAAATCGGATCATGCAGCACCGCGTAGCAGTAGTGGAAGATGGCTTCCTTGGTGATCTTTTGCGAAACGCTCGCGTCTATCTTTCCCGTTCTCCCTGAGCTTGTCGAAGGGCTGGCCTTCAACGGCACCGGGGATGCTTCGACGGGCTCAGCGCGAACGGAGGGGGCGTCGTAATACGCTCTGAACTGCTTCAGGCCCCAGTCGGTGATGTTGTCGTGACGGGTGCCGGAGGCGTCGTATGCGTAAAGTGGAATTGCTTGAGTTCCACCATTGCCGACCTTTGCGAGGCCGTAGTCGAACATCCGGTCGATGGCCAATGGTGCGATTGGGTGACTAGAGTAGACCGAGTGAAATGCGATAGCGGCGTTGGGTTCTGTACTGAAACACTTGCGAAGTTGATACTGCATTTCGTTGAGACGCGAATCAAAGTAAAGCGCACGCTTAACGAACGGCCTGTACTGCGCCTCGACGATTGCATTGCGGTCAAATACATAGTCAACGCCCGTTGCGAGATCATTCTTTACTGCACGCGACCACTTAATTCTCGTGTTGGGAGATACGCCGCGCTCAACGGCTTTAGTGTCTGATCGCGTGGACGCGTATTCCGCAATTAAATGGTTCACTTTGACAGTTATGTCGTCAGATGATTCTCCGTACACCCATTCGTCGCGAGCCGTTACAACCCCAAGCGAAAACAACTTGAATATCGCCCGCTCGTTCCCCGGCGTCTTCGCCGCTTTCGTCTCCTTGCTCGCCAACGGAATCAACGAATCGAAATCGTTGTTGGTGAGGTTGATCCAGTTGCTCGTGCGATCCGGTTGCACTTCCTCGAAGCGCAGTGACCGTGCGGCGTTGTTGGCGAGGAAGGTGAGCTTTTCTTCGGCGGTTTCCATTTCTGGGCGGCGGTTGTAGTAAACGCGTGCCTTCACATCCGTTCGTGCTGAGCTCGTCGAAGCCTTTTTGGTTCCCATCGCAACCGACCCTTCGACGGGCTCAGGGCGAACGGCAGGTTTGGATTTAGTTGCGGAACCTGCTGCTGCACGCTTGACCATGAAGCTGATCGCCACACCCGTCTGAATGCCGAACACTTTGTGTTTGGTGCCTGAGAGCTTCGGGTTGGCGCGTACGTCGCCGCCCAAGTCCACGACGTAGATATGGCTGAATTCCTGCGCTACGACTTTGCGAAAACCGTCGAAGGTGCGGCTCTCGATGAAGCTGCGATTGGTGATGAGGGCGAGCACGCCGTTCTCACTGAGTCGATCACTCGCCCAGCGAAAAAACCGCGCATACATGTCGTAAAGCTTGGTCTTCTGCGCGGTGCTCTCGGCGACGTAGGTGGCCTTGATGCGCTTGTCGATGGCCGGATATTCGCGGTTTTTGTTGTTGTCGTTTTCGTTGGCCTGATTGGCGTTATACGGCGGGTTGCCGATGATCACGCTGATCTTCTTGCTGTTTTGCCGCTTGATGCGGGCGACGTTTTCTTCGCTTACGCCACCAAACATTTCGTAGGTGGATTGCAGTCCTGCCGGAATGTGCTTGATAGCGAAGTTATCCAGCGTGTCGACAAAGCAGAGATTCGGAAACTCAAGGTAGTCGCCGGTGATCGCCGCATACGTGGCCTCGATGTTGAGGTTCGCGACGTAGTACGGCAGGATAGCGACTTCGTTGGCGTGCAGCTCGTTCTGATATTTGTGTTTGAGCTTGGCGGGCTGACCGCGAAAGTGCTCCAGCAGTTCGCAAATGAAGGTGCCGGTGCCGGTCGCGGGGTCGAGAATTTCGACGTCTTTGTCGACGAGGTATTTGCCGAAGTGCGTTTCGCACAGCCAGTCTGCGCCGTCGATCATGAAGCGCACGATTTCGTTCGGCGTGTAGACCACACCCAGCCGATCCGCCGCCTTGACGTTGTAGACCTTGTAAAAATTTTCGTAGATGACCTTGAGAAAGGTCTGCTTTTCGCTGTGGCTTTGAATTTGCGCGGCGGCGGCGTTGATCGCGGCGTAATATGGCTCAAGCCCTTTGAGGTTTGTCGTTTCAGGTTACCAGTGAAAAATTCGCTCTCTAGCGCGTAGAGTGCTTTGGCGACGTTGTTGGCGCGGTGAAAGTCTGAATCCTTGAAGACGGTGGCGAAAATTTCCTCAGTCAGGATGTGCTGGATGAGCATTTCGCGCACGTCGGCATCGGCGAGGCTCGGGTTGATGGCCTCCTGCGCATGGGCAAGAAATTTTTGCTCGGCGGCGCGGAATTTTTCGTTGGCCGTGTGCTCGCGCTCGATCATTTCGCGCAGGGCTGCGAGCACGGCGGGTAGATCGGTTTTGAATTGTTCTACGGCGTTGCGGAAGCCTTCGATTTCAGGCCGCTCAAACGCGAAGAATCGTTTGAGCAGGCGCTCCAGCGCGTCGGTGTCTTCGGCGTCACAGCGAATCGCCTCTTGCCGGTTCTGGATCAGCACGAACATTTTGTCGTTGCTGAAGATGATGTTGTAGAAGTGGCTTCGCAAAACTGAACAGTGGAATAAGTGGAAACTCTGGGCCTCACGCTGGACCGATGACGGTCTGGCAAGCAGGAGTTACAGATGAAAT
>JAYVNO010000040.1:0-20333 GCA_043758415.1 Burkholderiales bacterium | reverse complement strand
CAGCGGCAATATCGAGATATTGCCCAAAAAACAGGCGAAATATGCACCGGGCCGGCGGATTTGCAGCCGATGCTTTTCAAACCCGACAGACTCCTAGGCATCAGCTTTTTCGTCTAAGCGCCGCTCACATTGGGCTTAGCCGTCGTTTTAGCTTAAAGTCGGTTATTTACGGTTTGTAGTCATTTTCCCATGCAATAAAAGGGTTTCAGACTAAAGCTGTTGCATATTTTCAAGGCTGAACGACGGTTGTCGACCGGCCACTAAATCGGCAATCACGCGCCCTGAACCGCAACTCATGGTCCAGCCGATGTGGCCTTGACCGCAGTTCCAGTAGATGCTGTCGAACCGAACGTCGCGCTGGATGATCGGCAGCGACGATGGCGTCATCGGTCGCTGGCAGGCCCACCGCTCCACAGCCGCGCTTGACCAGTCGAGCGCGCCGGGAAATAGCGCCTCGAACTGCTCGCGATGCGGCGCGAAGTCAGCGTCGGTGAATCCGTTGTCATGCCCTGAAAAAATTGCGCCGGTAGTGATGCGCATGACGGGGCCGGATGGGCTTTGCTGCGGACAATAAGCAATCAACGAGTCTTCGCAAATGCCGCCGCGCTCTGGGGCGCGCGACGCGTCTTTGACTGGCACGGTAACCGAAAAACCTTTGACCGGATAGATCGGAATTCGCACGCCGAGCATGCGTGCAAAGTGTGGCGTTTGCGGGCCGAGCGCGGCGACGAATGCGTCGGCATGCATTTCGCGAGACGGGGTGTTGAGTTGAAAGGTTCGGCCTCGCTGCAACAGTTTTGCGCTGACCGCCTCACCGAATGAAAAACGCACGGGGCGTTCACATTGTGCGGCGAGCCATGCTGCCAATGCGCGAGTGAAGGCCCGCGAATCGCCTTGCGCATCACTCACCGCCAACGTGCCGCCAACGGCCGATGACGACGCCAACGATGGCTCCAGCGCCAGCACTTCCTCACGCGACAATACGCGCACCTCAACGCCGTGCTCGCCCACGAGTGCAGCACGAGCCCGCGCTGAATTCATCGCGGATTCGCTGCGGCAAACGTAGAGCAGGCCGTCGCGTTTATAACCGCAGTCAACACCGGTTTGCGCCAGCGTCTCTTCCAGTTCGTTTTGGCAAAACTTGGCGAACGAGAGCTTTGCCTTCGTCAATCGCTCATAGTCACGCTGATTCGCATACGATAAAAATTCGCGCCCCCAACGCCACAGCGCAGGATCGAAAATTTTCTTGACGCGCAATGGCGCTGACGAATCAGTCAGCGCGCGCCAAATCGCTTTGTATGCGATGGGTGTCGGCCACGGCAATGCGCGTGAGGCGGAAATCAGGCAGGCGTTGGCGTAGCTGGTGACGCTGGCGGGCTCGGCGTATTGCTCGATGACTTCAACATCGTGCCCGTCGCGCCACAGGTAATACGCCGACGCAACGCCGATCAGGCCAGCACCGAGTACAACGACTTTCACTGCGTGTGCCGTCGTAGGGTGGGCAGCCTCTGCCCACCAAATTCGTTCACGATCTCAATCGTAGGCACGGGGTGCCCACCCTACAGCGCGAACGTAGCAGTCACCGGCGCATGATCCGACGGCCGATTCTCTGCGTTGCCCTTGCGCTCGTTGCGATCAATCACGCATTCGGTGCAGGTGTCGGCCATTGCGGGCGAGGCGAGTACATGGTCGATGCGCATGCCGTTATTTTTCGGGAAACCGAGCATGCGGTAGTCCCACCAGCTAAACGTTTTCGGCGGTTGGTCGAACTTGCGAAAGCAGTCGACCAGATCAAGGCCGATCCAGTGATTGAACACGGCACGCTCCTGATCCGTGCAGAGCACCTGCCCAAACCACAGCGCAGGATTGTGAACATCGGCGTCGGTCGGCGCGATGTTGAAGTCACCAACGACAACCAGCTTCGGATATTTCAGGCGTTCAGTCGCGAGCCACGCGCTGACGGCATCCAGCCAACGCAGCTTGTATTGAAACTTCTCCGATTCAACCGATTGACCGTTCACCACATACAAATTAATCACACGGACATCGCCAATCGTCACGGCGATTGCGCGACGCTGTTCGTCCTCATAACCGGGCACGCCCATCAGCACATCGGAGAACTCGGGCAAGGTTTTCTTCGCGATGATCGCCACGCCGTTGTAGGTCTTCTGCCCGGACACGGCGGCGCGATAACCGAGCGCCTCAAACGTGTCGTGCGGAAACTTGTGTGTCTCTAACTTCAGCTCTTGCAGGCAGAGCACATCGCTTTGATGGGCCCCGAGCCATGCTTGTGCGCGATCATGCCGGGCGGTGAGCGAATTGACGTTCCAAGTGGTGATTTTCAAAGCTCTGCAATCAACCTTTGCTTGGGGCTACGGCTTTCGATTTATCAGCATCAGCCGCGGGAGCTTTGGGTGCAGCTCCGTCAAGCCCTGCACGATCTTCAACCGGCTTCGGTTTGCTGAACGGCGGCGTCTTCGGATAGCCCGCCGTATCAAGCGCGGAAGCCCAGCTCGACTCACTCCAGCCAGACAAGCGCTTCTCGCCAACCTTCAGCACAGGTACGACGCTGCCGCCGGTTTCTTCCTTGAATTTTTTGTTCAGCTCAAGGCTGCGTGTTGGGTCGACCATCGTGTGCGGGATGCCGCGCTTGTTGAGGTACGCCTTCGCTGCGTCGCACGCTTCGCCGCATTCGCTGATGTACATCGTCACCGGGTTTTTCTTCTGTGCATCCTGCGCTACCAGCGACAAATCGTTGTTCTGAATCGAGTTACCGCCGACGTTTTTTTCCTGAACGTTTTTGGTGCCAGCGGGCGGCGGCTGATCCGAATATTGGACGCGGCCATCGGAGTCCACCCAGCGATAAACCTGCTGCGCGTCACTTAGAGTCGGCAGCGCGATTGCAAGGGCCAACACGGAAATTGCGAACGATGTTTTCATATAAAAACTCCTATGGAATACCTAGTTTGCCACCATGCCATTGTGCCGCAACAGCGCGTCGACGGACGGCGGTCGACCCCGGAACGCGACAAAATTGGTCATCGCGTCGCGGCTGCCGCCACGACCGAGCACTTCGTGACGAAACGCGCTCCCCGCGACGGGCGATAGAACGCCCTCTTCCTCGAAACGGCCAAAGGCGTCGGCGGAAAGCACTTCGGCCCATTTGTAACTGTAATACCCAGCCGCATAACCACCACCAAAAATGTGCGCAAACGACCACGGCATGCGGTTGTAGGCGGGTTGCGTGAGCACGGCGACTTCGCTGCGCACTTCCGCCAAAAGCTGGAGCACCGTATCCCGACTTGCACCGCGATTTTCTGCATGCAGCCGCATGTCAAACAGCGAGAACTCCATTTGCCGCAAAGTGCCCAGACCAGACTGGAAATTTTTCGCGGCGATCATCTTGTCAAACAGGTCACGCGGCAGCGGTTCGCCAGTTTCGACGTGCTGTGTCATGTGGGTCAGCACATCCCATTCCCAGCAATAGTTTTCCATGAACTGACTTGGCAGTTCGACCGCGTCCCACTCAACATGACCAAAACCCGACACGCCAAGCGTGGCCACCTCGGTCAACAACAAATGCAGGCCGTGACCGAATTCGTGGAACAGCGTGATCACGTCATCGTGCGTGAACAGCGCGGGTTTGCCGCCAACGGGTGCTGCGAAATTGCACGTCATGTAAGCGACGGGTGTCTGCAATTGGCCCTGCTCGCCCCCTGTCTGGCGACGGTCGCGCGCCGAGTCGGCCCAGGCACCACCACGTTTATCGTCGCGCGCATAGAGATCGAAATAAAACTCGCCGATGCGATGGCCGTTCTCGTCGTGCACTTCGAAGAAACGCACGTCTTTGTGCCAGACGGACGCCTTTCCTTCGACAATTTTTACTGAATAAATACTCTCAACCACGCGGAAAAGTCCTGCGATTACGCGGTTTTCCGGGAAATATTGGCGCAGCGCTTCGTCGCTGAATGCGTAACGTTTTTCACGCAGCTTTTCTGACGCGAACATCACATCGGGTGACTGCAAATCGGGGAAGTCCAATTCTGCCGACGCAAAGGCCTTCAGCTCGGCGAGATCACGCTCGGCAAATGGTTTCGCACGCTTGGCGATGTCGCGAATGAACTCAAGCACTTGCTGCGGTGAATCGGCCATTTTTGGCACCAGCGACACTTCTGCGAAGTTGGAGAAACCGAGTAGCTTTGACTCTTCGCTGCGCAGCGCGACGATGGTTTCGATGTGGCCGCCGTTGTCAAATTTAATGTCGCCCTCATCGCTCGCTCGCGTGGCGTTGGCACGGTACATCTGCGTGCGAAGCGCCGCCGATTCTGCGTACTGCATCACCGGCAAAAAACAGGGTGCCTGTAGCGTCAGACGACACAGACCATCGGCCAGCTTCGCCTCAATTGCTTTCGCGCGCGCAGTGGCGATCACGTCGAAGGGCACGCCCCGGAGTTCACTCTCCGGCACGTCCAGAGAAAAGGCATTGGTCGCATCCAGCACGTTGTCTTCAAACTTCGATTGCGTCTCGGCTAGTGACTCCTGAATCGCCGCATAGCGCTCGCGCGCTGCCCCTTCCAGCTCGACGCCACTCAAGCGGAAATCGCGCACCTCATGATTGACTAGCGAGCGCTGCTCGTCTGTCAGCGTGGCGGGGTTTTCAGCGAGCGTTTTGTAGCGCTCAAACAGCCCGCGATTGAGGCCGACTTCGGTGTAGAACTGGGTGACTTTGGGTAGCGCTGCGTTGTGCGCATCGCGCAGTGTCGGGCTGCTGATCACGGCGTTCAGATGCGCCACAGCACCCCACGCCCGACCTAACCGCTCGGTGGCATCCTGCAACGGCGCAACGACGGTGGCCCACGAAACAGATTCCGCCTTGGTCGCGGCAGTGATTGCGGTGCGCGCCTCACCAATCAATTGCTCAATGGCCGGGTTGACGTGCGCAGGCTCGATGTCGGCAAATCGGGGCAGGGACGTGAAATCGAGAAGGGGATTCAAAGGGTTACTCCGTTTTGTCTTGCTCCCTCTCCCTCGGGGAGAGGGCTGGGGTGAGGGTGTGCGGGTTCGTTTAAAGCTTCGACATCAGCAAACGCCGTGACGTTCACTCGCTGCCCATAATGTATTTGCCCAGTCACGGCATGTTCCCGCGCCCATTGCTGATAGGTGGACAGCAGCGCATATCGCCGCTCACGAGGCCACTTTTGGCATTCAGCCACTGACAACAAACCGATGCTTGCCAGCGTGAGCCTTGATGTTCCCAAGCTCACGTAGCCATCCTGTTCGAGCGCAAATTCGCCGCCTGGTTCACCGGCAACGCACGGCACCATCGCAAAGTGGGCTTTGTTACGGCCTTTTTCAATAGCGGCGGCAGGTGGTACCAACCTCGCATAGTCGAAATCGCTGTAAATATCGGCGCTGACCAGCGCGATGACTTTCGATTGAAAGTGGTGGCTGGCCGTGGCCACGCCTCCGCCGCTTTCCAGCGGCTCGGCCTCCAGCGAATAAATCAGCTCGCAGCCAAAGCGCGAGCCGTCGCCCAACTTGGCCATCAACCTGTCCGCCAGATAGCTCGCGTTGATCACGATTCGCGTGATGCCGATGGCGACCAGCTTGCGAATGTGGTGCTCAATCAAAGGTGCGCCACGCACCACGACCAGCGGTTTTGGCAGCGTGTCGGTCAAAGGCCGCATGCGCTCACCGCGACCTGCGGCGAGGATCATGGCCTCGGTGAGCGTCGTCGGCGCTGTCAAAACGTGTAGCCCACTTTGACGCTAACCCCTTCGAGCCGATCAAACAATCGCAGCAGGGGTGTGAACGCCTGATAGCGCTTGGCGACGTGGCGAACGTACTGTACAAAACGCGGCGTGTCAGCGAGGTATTTCGGTTTGCCATCGCGGTAGTTGATGCGGGCAAAGATGCCCAGCACTTTCAGATGCCGCTGCAAGCCCATCCATTCCATCTCGCGGTAAAACTCGGAAAAATCAGCGCGCACCGGCAAACCGGCTTTTTTCGCCTGATCCCAATAACGCGCCGCCCAGTCGATGATTTGCGGCTCTTCCCAGCTCAAAAAAGCGTCGCGCATGAGCGAGGCCACGTCGTACGTTATCGGGCCAATCACGGCGTCCTGATAATCAATCACACCGGGATTTCGATCAGGCGTGACCATCAAGTTGCGCGGCATGTAATCGCGATGCACGAGCACCGTCGGCTGCGCCAGCGCGCTGGCGACAAGCGTGGCGTACCCACGTTCCAGCGCGTTTTTTTCGTCGTCGGTCAACGCGGCATTTAGGTGGCGATGCAGATACCAGTCCGGGAACAGCATGATCTCGCGGCGCAGCAGCGCGGCATCGTAATGGCCCAACGGCGTTGCGGCGCGCAGCGGGTCAATCTGTTGCAGGCGAACGAGCGAGGTGATCGCATCGGAAAACAGTGACTGCCGCGTCGATTCATCAGCATCCACCAGCGCCGCGAGATAAGTCGTGCGCCCGAAATCATCCAGCAACAAAAATCCACGCGCCTCATCCTGCGCCAGGATCGCGGGGACATGCACACCGCCACCTGCCAAAAGATTCGTCATATTGATGAACGGGCGTACATCCTCGGCGGGCGGTGGCGCGTCCATCACGATGGCGGTCGCGCCGGAATCGCCAGTCACCCGAAAATAACGACGAAAACTGGCGTCGGCGGAGGCCGAACTGATGCCTGTCCAGCGTCCGCCATCGGGTGCCGCGAGCGGCGCAAGCCACTTGACAACCTCATCAAGGCGCGGGTCGGATTCAGCGAGAGGAAGATCAGTGCGGAGCATCGGGTCGCGTAATTAATACTTTCAGCGCAGACGGTAACTGTAACGTCTTGATTTGTCGGCTAAACTTGTAAGTCTATCAAGCTCATAAGTGCCTGCGTTTTTCACGCTTAATCCCATTTTGCGCCGCTCCATTCGTCACGCATTAGTTCACAGCTTTGGCCCTGCTATCGGTCAACGCGCCCGCCCGATCATCATGATCGGTGCCGCGCTGTGCTTAACTGCCCATGCGCACGCGCAAGCCACCTGCGCAGCGGCGGTTGCTGCCGCAGTATCTGGCGTGGCAGGCACGGCGGCGCCTGAGACCGCAACGGGCAAAGCGGGTAAAGCGGGCAACGCCGGTAACCTCAAGCGCCCCACACCGACCGCGCCCTATTGCAACTCGAACGCGACGTCGAATAGCAGTTACCCGTTGCAACTGCGCCCGGTCGCACCGGGCGCCAAAGAAACCGCGACGGTGACGGCGGTGGAATCGACCGGCGTCGACAACCAGTATTTTCAGGCGGAGGGCAACGTCGACGTTCGCTCCCCGTCGCGACAAATTTTGTCCGACTGGATGCGCTACGAGTTCGATATCGACACCATCAAGGCCAAAGGCAATGTGGTGATCCGCTCGTGGCAGGATCTGGTGACGGGGCCTGAGCTTGAATATCGTCGCGACACTGAAACCGGGTTCATGAAACAACCGGACTTCGTGCTCGGTCTGTACAAAGGACGGGGCAAGGCAGACGAGCTGCTATTCACCGGGCCAGAAAAATACCGTATCAATCGTGGCAGTTACACCACCTGCGTCGGTCCATCACCCGCCTGGCACCTTGAAATGGGCCAGCTTGATATCGACGAATCAACCGGCGTTGGTATTGCCCGCAGCGCCCGCATTTATCTCGGTCCGCTGCCGGTGGCGTGGCTGCCAGAGTTTAGCTTTCCGCTAAAAAACGAGCGCAAAAGTGGCTTTTTGCCAGCCACCTACGGCACCAGCGGCAATCGCGGTTTTGACCTGCAAATTCCGTATTACTTCAACCTTGCGCCGAATTACGATGCCACGCTGACGCCGCGCATTATGACCAAACGCGGTGTGCTGTTCAACGGGCAGGCGCGCTACCTGTTCGAAACGCCGTTGGGCACGTCGGTCGGGCAATGGGACGGCGAAATTCTGCCGAAGGATCGCCTCGCGAACCTGACGCGTGACGCCACCAACATCCGCCACACGCAGCTCTTCACGCCGAATCTGACGCTCGCGATCAATTACAACCATGTGTCCGACGCGCGCTATTTTGTCGATCTGGCTGACTTTGTTTCGATCACTTCGATCACCACGTTGCCGCGCGATGCGACCTTGACCTACCGCAACGCGGGCTGGACGTACATCGCCAAAGCGCAACGCTTTCAGACATTGCAAGATCCGGCCGCGCTGGTGTTGCCGCCGTATAGCCGGGAACCGCAGTTGTCGGCCGAGTCGCCCGAATATCGGCCCTTCGCAGATCAGCGCTTTGCGCTGCAACTGACCTCCGAGATGACGCGCTTTCAATATCCCAACGGCTCATTGCCATCGGGATACCGCGCGCATACGCTGAGCAGTCTAGCCTGGAAATACGACACACCCGGTATGTTTCTGACGCCGCGTGCGAGTCTGCACGCCACGCGCTATCAGTTAACTGGCGACTTTGATGACTACAGCAACTCGACCCGTCTGGTGCCGATTGCCAGTGTCGACAGTGGCCTGCGATTTGAGCGAAACACCAACCTTTTTGGCAACGCGTACGTGCAGACGCTTGAGCCGCGCGCGATGTTTGTGTTCATCCCGTATCGCAACCAGACTCAAACGCCCGTCTTTGACAGCGCGCTGGCGGACTTCAACTATCTGCAATTGTTCAGCGAAAATCGGTACGTCGGGAAAGATCGGGTCGGTGACGCCAAGCAGCTCTCCATCGGCATCACCTCGCGCTGGATCGACGCTGATTCACAGAAAGAGCGCTTGCGGGTAACGCTCGGTGAGCGGCTTTATCTCAGCGATCAGCGCGTCTCGCTTTTCAGCGAAGTCCGACAGGATCGCAACAGCTCGGATTTGCTGATTTCGGCGCAAGGGCGCATCACCGATGCGCTTTATGTCGAGACCAACGCGCAGTACAACGCCAACATCGGTCAGACCGAGCGTTTTTCAGTGGGCCTGCGCTATTCACCCGAGCGATCAAAAACGATCAACGTCAACTATCGTGCCATTCGCGAGCTGGCAACGTCGACCGGCCCGGTGCGCGTCAAGCAGGTGGACGTCGCCGCGCAATGGCCGATATATGGTGGCGTCTACGCCGTCGGTCGGGTCAATTACTCAATCGCGGATCGCAAGTTGACCGAAGGCATCTTTGGCATTGAATACGACGGCTGCTGTTACGTCATTCGCGCAGTCGCGCAGCGCCTGGCAACATCGACCACCACCGCAACCAATACGTTTTTTTTGCAGCTTGAACTGAACGGTCTGGGCCGAGTCGGCTCCAATCCGCTTAACGTGCTGAAGAGGAACATCCCGAATTACTCGTTGCTCTACGAAAACCCGACCCGTCGTCGCCTTGATGAACCGGCGTCGATTTCGACTGAATCGCTGTTCACGCCGTTCAACTCCACGCCGCCCTGATACCTCATGCGTCACCCTCTTTCGATGCGAAATATATTCATCATGAAATCAAATAATTGCTTTAAACCAAGTACCGCTGCCCGCGTGATGCTGTTGATGGGCTGTGTGCTCAGCGCGCTCGGCACCAACAGCCTCTACGCACAAGCGCCCACAGCAAGGGTGCAGCTCGTGGATCGCGTAGTCGCCGTGGTCAATGACGAAGTAATTACGCGCTACGAATTGAACGAACAGAAGCGCGCGGTCACCGCGCAGCTCAAGCGGCAAGGCGTTGCGCTGCCACCCGAAGGCGAGCTGGATGCGCAGGTGTTGCAGCGCTATATCAATGAAAAGGTGCAGTTGCAATACGCCAGGGAATACGGCGTCCGCGCGGATGACGAGACGGTCAATGCGTCGGTGCAGCGCATCATCACCGACAACAAAATGTCAATGTCACAATTCGTCAGCGCGCTGAAAGCGGACGGCGTCACGCTTGAAAAATTTCGCGACGAATTGAAGAACGAAATCGTGCTCAGCCGCCTGCGGGACCGCGAGGTTGAATCGCGCGTGGTGGTCACCGATTCCGAGATCGACACGTACATGGCGCAGGTCTTGGCGCAGGGCGCAAATCAGGCGGAATATTCGCTCGCGCACATCCTGATTCTGGTGCCTGAACAAGCTACACCCGACCAAATCGAGACGCGGAAGAAGCGGGCTGAAGAAGCCGCGAAGCAATTGAAAGCGGGCACCGCGTTTGGTCAGGTCGCGGCGGTGTTCTCGGACTCCAATGATGCCGTGCAGGGCGGCGCGCTGGGCTGGCGGCAGGCGGATCGTTTGCCTGCGATTTACGCCACGGCGGCAAGCACGATGAAGCCTGGAGACACCAGTGCCGTGCTGCGCAGCGCCAACGGATTTCACATCGTGCGCATGGTCGACAAACGGGTGGGGGATCAAAAAGCAGTCGTCGATCAAAACAAGGCGCGGCACATTCTGGTTCGCGTCAATGATCTCGTCGGCGAAGCCGAAGCCAAGACCAAAATCGAGCGCATGAAAGACCGCATTGCGGGCGGATCAAAATTTGAAGAGGTCGCAAAAACCGGCAGCGAAGACGGCAGCGCGCAAAAAGGTGGCGAGCTGGGCTGGGTCTCCCCCGGTGACACCGTGGCCGAATTTGAAGCCGCGATGACCAAAGCGCCGCTTAATACCGTCATCGGGCCGATCCGCACGCAGTTCGGCTTTCACCTGATCGAAGTGATGGAGCGCCGCAGCCAGGACGTGACTGCCGAGCGCACCCGGCAAAGCGCCCGCGTCGCCCTGCGCGACCGCAAAGCCGACGAGGCGTATCAAACATGGCTGCGCGAATTGCGTGACCGCGCGACGGTTGAAATCAAGCTGACGGAAAGCTAAAGCGACCATCAGCTTTACTGCAAGAAGCCCGATTGACATGGGCATAGTTCGCGTTTTAGTTAAAAGTCGATAAACGAGCTTTTAGCGCGCTAGGTCAGATCGAACGGGGATTTCTGCAAAAAGCTGATACTCCCGTGGGAGCGGAGAAATCGCACCTGATGAGGATCGGGGACCTTCGACTGGCTCAGGAGTGCCTTTCGCCGCCCCTACAAAAACCAGCTCAACCGCAACAAGTATTGCCCGCCTGGATAGGCGGGCATTTCACAGTGCCGTAGCTGCAATACACGCAGCAATCGCCCGCTTTGGGCGACGCCACCTGATGGCAATTTGGGCATTCCCAAAAGAACGCACACGCATCGGTCGGCATCACCTCCGTCACCGTCTGTTGACAGGACGGACAGGTGATGGCCGATTCAAGAATGACATCAGCCATGTGCGCGCTCGCTAGTCCGCAAGGTACGGCCAAAGCAGCGCAAAGCCCACGCCGATCAGGTAAATCGCGAGCGAGACGAAATAAATCACGTTCGACACGCGACGTTGCCGCGCGCAGGCTGCGGCCAATCGCGGATCTGCGGGACAGGGCAGAAACCGCGCTCGATATTGCAGATAACCGGCCGCCGCGAGCATCAAGCCCGCAGCGATGAACACTGGCGTCTTGTTCTCCGATACCCACACGATCTGCGGCACCGCGCCGACCACCGTGGCCAGCGCCGCACCCGCGCCAAGCGCCACCAGCAACGCTGGCAAGGCGCAGCACAAAAGCGTGCTGGCACTCGTGAAGATCGAGAACCACGTTAGGCGGGTGCCTATGCGTTGTTCGTTGGTAGCCTCCATCAGGTTTTCTTGGCTTTGTTCGCGGCGCGGACATCGGCAATTGAAGCCGTAACTCGCTCGATGGTTTTCACCTCGTAGCCCGAGTCAGCGATCTGCGCTTTGAGTGCCGCGTCGTCCAGCCTAAGGCCTGCCTTTTCAGACACGGCGACGATCCTGTTTTCGAGGTTGACGTAGACGTCGGCAGTCGCTTTGTTGGCGCGCATTTTCTTTTCAATCGAACTCGCGCAAAAGCCGCACACCATGCCGTCCACTTTTATTTTCAACGTGTCTGCAAACGATGCCTGCGCGCTAAGTGCCGCCGCCGTAGCGATGGTTGAAAGGGTAATTAGAGAAAAGTTTTTCATGTTGAATTCCTGAATTTTGTGAATTAAAAAAGATACATAAAGTTGACAAAAATGTCTTTGCGATGCGCGCGATCCACACTGACTCCGGCATCGATCCACCAGTCCTTACGGAAGAACCGGACGTACGGCGTGACCTCAATCCGCCGCTCATCGCTCACACGTTTTGCCTGCACGCCAATCCAGCTCGCCACGTCCTCGTAGTCGGCGGCATAAGGTGCCCACATCAACTGCGCGACGACTTCATTGCGCCGCCAGCGGTCCCCACCCGCCGACTTGAAGCCGTGAATCTTGAGCCGCGTGTAGACGCGCCGTGTTTCGTAGTCGGCCCACACACCTGCCTGTCCTCCAACGTGAGCGCTCGTATCCGCGCCCAGCGCTGACCCGCCCGACTCTCGCTGCTGCAAAATCGGCCCGCCAAACACGTACGCATTGCCAATTCCGTCTTCGGTAGAAACGCGCTTCATTAGATACACGCCCTGCATGAACCAGACGTTACGCCAAGCCTTGCCCGACGGCGTGTCGGCGGCGGCTTCACGAACCCGCGTCAGGCCTACCGAAACGCTGGTATCGCGACGAATGCCGTAAGCCAGATCGAGGTTAATCTCGTCCGGCGTGACGGTGGTCATCAACATCCAGTTGTCTTTAGGGATGAAAAAACCTGCGTGCGCCACGGCGGGCAGTCCCACGGAGACAAGCGTCCCGACGGCCATTGCCGCGCCTTTCCACGTGGGAAAGCATGCCGGAAGATACCAAAATTTTGAGTACATAAAACCTCACCAACAGATAAATCACATGCGACCACTCAAAAGAGTCGCCGCGCCAAAGCGATGACTGTGTTTAGAGGCGGGGCGGAGGCGTGTCCGGCGTAAGCGCGCGCGTTGAAAACGCGATTGCGTTGGTCAGCGGAACTGGCGTATCGTGGGCAAAGGTCAAATCCATCGTGGTGGACACCAACGCAGACAAAGCGGCAAATGTGCACATCGACTTCATGTCGCAACCGGCGTCGTAGTCATCTACTGACTGCCAAAAAGTAGCTGCACCAACCACAACCAACGGTGGTTGCGATTGAGCAAGCGCTACCTCAGCAACACTCATTTCTTCAGGCGCAACCAACGCCGGATGCTGCGGCCCGCCCACATGCGACAGCATCGCATGCGTCGCACAAATCTGCGCAAACACACTCATCGGCAGCCACACGAGGGCACCTAAAATGACAAATTTGCGGAAGCGACGCAGGGAATGCATTGGATTAGGATAACGCAGCGGGTGGAAAGTTCAAGCGGCAAAGCGCGCGATTACGCGTGCGGCCCCAAAAAACGATCCCCATTGAAGTGGATCAAATGCGACGGTGAATCTGCGACCCAAACCTCGGTTTCCCAAGCAATGTCACTCAGGTAGCGCCCCATAACCGAACGACTTGGGAACGCGGTGACAAAAACGATGCCCACCGATGAATCGGCAAACAATTTGCGCAACTCCGCGTGACGCTTCGCATTGACGGGGCCGTGGCTGGTAACGGACTCCACAAGCAACAGCCATTTTCGCTCTTCAAAATACAAAACGACATCAGGCATCTTGCCGTGCGCGTTGATGGTGACGCCGAGGCTGGCAAGCAACTCCTCGTCAAAGTATTGTGGCTTCTGTTTCGTCTCGCCGACGAAGATCAATTTGCTGTCGGGCGCGAATCGCGGCGCGAAATCTTCGGTGATCGCGCGCATGAGTTCAGCGTGCGCGGTTGGAGTGAAGTCAAAAGACTTGGTCAGTGGCAAAACCTCCGCCATCTGACCTGGTCGACCCTCACCGCTGACACTTTTTAGCGACCGATTCATTCGTCTGGAACTCCGGTCTTAGGCAACCGCATTGCGATATTGCTGTAAGTCCGCCGTCGAAATACCGCTCGCGGCGACCAGTTGGTAATGCTTTTCGTCCACCACTTTCACCTCGCCATCGACGATCATCAGTTCAAACATGGCGATGCGATCATTGGTCATGAACTGTGCGGAGATTGCTCTACAAATCAGATCAGGAAACTTTTGTGCGCAACATGCGATGTCCTGCTGCGTTTGCACCACGCCGTGGCGATCACTTCCGCCCTTCGCCTGCACCGGAACCACAAACTGCCGTCCGTGCCGGTCGATGCCCACATAAATCTCGTCAATTTCTATCTGGCCGATCCCGGTCACGGTGGTGCGCAAGTGGTTTTGCAGCGAGAACGTGGTGATGCCGAGGAATACGTCGACTAGACGGTTGTAGCGAACCTTTGCGAGCAAGGCCTGCTCGTCGCCCAACGCATAGGCCGCGATGATCTCGGGCGTTGCATCTGGCACTTTGATCGTTATCAACTCCTCGCGCGGCACGATGCGATTCAGCCGAACTTGCTTGAAGCGATAGCTGCCTTGCCCCGCGCCTTCGATGATCCATTCGTTGCCAATGGCGGCTTTTGCTTTGATTGTGTGCGGTAATTCGACGCGATAGCGAACCGAATAAATCACGTCTCCGAGATTTTTCGGCAGGACGATATCTAGCATATTGGCTGCTTCGGCAAATTCTTCACGCGTGAACTCAAATTCCTTCACACCCTTTTTGAAGTGCTGATCGAACACGCGCTCGATAATCGCGCCGTAACGATTTGGCTTTTTGATAAGCACTTCTTTAGGCATAGCTCAGTTCAGTTTGCTGATCATTGGAAATTTTCCGTGTGCGCTGCGCAATCGTATCTCGCGGAACAGAGAAGTAACGCGCTGCACCGCCCATGTCGAACGTCAGCAATTGGGGATCGCCGAGCGGTAGTTCTGCGCTTGGCTTTGTCGGGTTTACGCCCAGTGCCTCAGCGATTTGAGTCGCGACGGCGCGGCCAAGCAGTGGCGGAACGCTGTTGCCAATTTGTCGAAAGCCGTGCCATTTGGTCGCATGAAAGCGAAACCAGTCGGGATACGAATGTAGGCGCGCGGCCTCTCGCACGGTGATGACGCGCGGCAGGCTCGGATGAATCGGGCGCGGCGAGGTGAACGCGCCGCGCGCGCTATCGGTGCCAGCGCGTAACGTGTTGCACAAGCCTTGCGGATCGAGCTTGCGAAAGTGGCTTATTGGCTCGGTTTTGCCATGCTCCGTCGCCTGAAATCGCTGCTGCGAAAGCTGGGTGTGTTCCGTGCGAAGACTGGAGGTAAGCACGTTGCGATCATAGACGCGTGCGTAGCTGAGGTCGGTGGCGTCTGCTTCGATACCACGCAAAATTTTGGCGTACTTTCGTCGTGTCTTCCAATTGATTTCAATGGCATCTTCGCGACGCAATTGTTCATGTTGATCTGCGTCTGGTAAATCGCTGATTGCGTCTGCGACCGTTGTGCGTTGACTATTGATAGGTGGATACGAAGGTAGCGGCAAGCCACGGCGCGCGGCAATCAGGAACAAGCGGCGGCGGTCTTGCGGCACTGAAAAATCGGCGGCGTTGAGTACTTGATAGGGCAGCAGAACGTCGTAGCCGCTGCCTTGCAGGGCTTCGACTATTTCAGCGAGGAAGCGCGCGTGAGCGCCGAGCGTCAAGCCTTTGACGTTCTCGAACACGCAGTATTTTGGGCGAAGTTCGTTCACCAAGCGAACGTAGTGAAACACCAGTTGATTTCGCGGATCGTCGAAAGACCGCTTGCCCATCAACGAAAAACCTTGGCACGGTGCGCCGCCGAAGACGACATCAATATCCGTTTTGCCCAAGGCTGCGCGGCGGCGAATTTCTACGCCGGTCAGATCGACAACGCTGGCACAAATCGCCGTTGATTTCGGAAAGTTGAACTCATGCGTCGCGCAGTGAATCGGGTCGATTTCGACTGCCGCAGCGACGTCAAAACCCGCCTGCTCGAAACCGAGCGACAGACCGCCTGCACCGGCGAAGAGATCAATTCCGATTGGCCGACTCATAGGGCTCCGTAGTACGCGTTGGAATCAACACAGTCGGATAATAGTCGAACTTGGATGGAGGCTGTGAATAATCACAGTTTTTGTGAAGCAAAACCAGCGAGTCGCCCGCGTTCGGCGGGGCGCTAGCGCTGCTGGATTGCCGCTCTCGTTGGGGCGAGAATGACGACCGATATTTTGGACGGAAATAACGGCGGGGCTTCCCCGCCCGCCACTTACGCCGCAGCCGCCTCAGTCTTACGCAACGACGCCTTGCGCTCGTGCTCTTTCAGGAACCGTTTACGCAGACGGATGGTTTTTGGTGTGACTTCGACGAGTTCGTCGTCTTCGATGAATTCAACGGCGTATTCGAGCGTGAGCTTGACCGGTGGGGTCAGGATCATGTTGTCGTCTTTGCCGGCGGAGCGCACGTTGGTGAGCTTTTTCTCTTTGATCGGGTTGACCACCAGATCGTTGTCGCGACTGTGGATGCCGACCAGCATGCCTTCGTAAATGATGTCGCCGGGTGACACGAATAAACGGCCGCGGTCTTGCAGGAAGAACAACGCGTAGCCGACGCCGACGCCGTCGTCCTGGCTGATCAGCACGCCATTACGACGGCCTGGAATCGAGCCGCGATGCGGGCCGTAGCCGTCGAACACGTGGCTGATGAGGCCAGTGCCGCGTGTCAAGTTCATGAATTCGTTCTGGAAGCCGATCAGGCCGCGCGCTGGGCAGCTGTACTCAAGACGAGCACGACCACGGGCATCGTTTTCCATGTTAAGCAATTCTGCGCGACGCTCGCCGAGCGCTTGCATGACGCCGCCTTGATGGCCTTCTTCTACGTCAACGGTGAGCGCTTCCATCGGCTCATGTTGCACGCCGTCGACCATTTTGAACAGCACTTGCGGCTTGCCGACGGCAAGCTCGTAGCCTTCGCGACGCATGTTTTCAACTAGGATCGTCAGGTGCAATTCGCCGCGACCCGAGACGCGGAAAATGTCGGCGTCTTCGGTGTCTTCTACCTTGAGTGCAACGTTGGCGAGCAACTCTTTTTGCAGACGTTCGCGGATCTGGCGTGAGGTGACAAATTTGCCTTCGCGACCGGCTTGCGGCGACGTGTTCACGCAAAAACTCATGGTCAGCGTGGGCTCGTCCACCGCGATCGGCGGCAAGCCTTCCGCGCCTTCTCTGCTGCACAGGGTGTAGCCGATGCCAATCTCGGGGATGCCGGTGACGGCGACGATATCGCCCGCCGTGGCGAACTCGGCTTCAACCCGAGTCAAGCCTTTAAACGTGAGTACTGAATTAATCTTGGCCATGCCGCGATCTTCGTCACCGTAGCGCAGCGCCACTTGTTGGCCCGCTTTAACGGTGCCGCGCACCACGCGTCCGACGCCGATGCGACCGACGTAGGTGTTGTAATCGAGGGCTGAAATTTGCAGTTGCAACGGCGCATCGTTATCGAGAAACGGCGCTGGAATTTTGGCGAGCACGGTGTCGAACAACGGCTCCATGTTGCCGCCCGCACCTTCGTTGCCGACGTCGGTGTTAGACGCCCAGCCGTTCAGACCGCTGGCAAACACGACCGGAAAATCAAGCTGCTCTTCAGTCGCGCCAAGCTTGTCAAACAGTTCGAAGGTCTGGTTCACCACCCAATCGGTGCGCGCACCGGGGCGATCCACCTTGTTGACCACGACGATGATTTTGAGGCCGAGCGCGAGCGCTTTTTTGGTCACGAAACGCGTTTGTGGCATCGGGCCTTCAACCGCATCAACCAGCAACAGCGCGCCGTCAACCATCGACAGCACGCGCTCAACTTCGCCACCGAAGTCGGCGTGGCCGGGGGTGTCGACGATGTTGATGCGGGTGCCCTTGTAGACCACCGCGCAGTTTTTGGCGAGGATGGTGATGCCGCGTTCGCGCTCGATGTCGTTCGAATCCATCACCCGCTCGCCCACCTGCTCGTGCGCGGCGAAGGTGCCGGATTGTTTGAGCAGGCAGTCCACGAGCGTGGTTTTGCCGTGGTCAACGTGAGCAATGATGGCGATATTTCGCAGCGTGGTGTGTGCGGTGTTTGACATGAGCGAGGGGGCTGATTTGCGAGCGTTGCTGACTAACAAGTTGCAGGGAACTTGCAGAAAAACACGACGCGCCGCTGATTAATTAGGCTAACCCTCGATTTTACTGCGTTGCAGCATGCTCCGACGATTATTTTTAGTGCGATGTGCCGAACGGTGCTGTGGATTTATGTAGCAGCGGCGCTACCGACGGGTCATCGGTAAATTTCTTTCCGATGCCCGGTTTCCATGACCAAAATGCACAGCGCATCGTCTTGAATGTCGCAAATGATGCGGTAGTCGCCAACACGATATCGCCAGAATGCGCCGAGCCCGTCAGCGCGCTGCCAACGCTGCGCGGTTCCGGCAACAGCGCGATGCGAGCATCCATGAAATCGATGATGCGTCGCGCGGTAGTCTTGTCGAGCTTGCCAAGTTGCCGCAGCGCCGTCTCGGTGTAATTAAGCGTCCAGACCCATCTGCTTTCTCACTACTTCCGCGCTGTAGACAGCTTCTTGGCCCTTCCGCACGCGCTCCATCGTGGCCGCCGCGAGGTAATAGTCTTCCAAGTCATCAAGTCCGCTCGCGACCAATTCCCGTAGGTAATACGCTTTGGTGCGGCCCGTTACGGTGGCGAGGTAATCGAGTCGCTGCTCTATCGCCGAGTCGAGTCGAATCGATGTTGCCATGGTACCTCCGGGCAGTACAGTGAATACAGATAGTCATTGTATTCAATCGCCCGCCAAGCGATGAATTAGCGTCGAGCAACACGACAGCTACGTCGTACAGCTTTATCGCTTAACGTCCATTTTACTGGGGCTTAACAGCCAAAATAGCCAATATCGATAATAGTCGTTTTGTGGCGCTATCCGCAACAGAACGGTTACTGTATGAAAAAGCTGTATGTGAATTTCCATGGCGTCCGAGCAAAAAAATATGCGCGCTTTGAATCCACATGCACCTGCAATTCAACTGTTCATAAAAACAGCTTAATGAGGCGGAAACGTTTACGGCAATGGGCGCACGACAATCCAGACAAATCTAGGATTGTGCGTATAAAAATATAGACTTGTCGTGCAAAGTTATATTACGTTAGGCATCGCGAGCACCGCATGTACATCACGAGCGCTCATCTCTCAGACGTGTTAGCGTGGTTCCAATCGTCGACCCGCTTCCAGTTCTTGTTGTTGTTTGCGGCCGGTGACTCGAAGACCGCCGCGTTCATTGGTTCTCTCTTTGACCAAAAGGAGACAATCGACGTCGTCTCCTCGTCGCAAGTGGCAGTATTTCTGTTTGCACCCAAGATTGAATCTGCTATTAGCTTTCACCTCGACGGTGGCCCAAACGCGTTCTTGCAAGGCATACGTCTCGATGCGGAACCCAATAGCAACTACTGGCAAACCCAACTGCCAGCCGAGACTGTTTCCATCCAAAGCATTACAGATGCCGGTTACAAGGAGCAAATTGTTCGGGCGAGCGTAATCGCAACGCATGACTTGACGAGCGAACTTGGCCTTGGCCCTAAGGACGTTCCAGCGTGGATCTTGTTCCACCGACATTCAGATGAGCCTTTAATTGTTCGTACGAAGGGACAAGACGAAGTAGGGCAACTGGTCCAGTTCTTGAAGGATCTGCGACAGATCGATTTCAAACACATCAAGGCCCCCCGTGCTGCCGCCACTTCACGACGGCAACGACTGAACCAATCTCGGGTTCACTTGCAGGACGCGCGGCAGCGACTCGAACACGCCCTTGACCAATGGCGTCAAAGTTCCGGCGTGGTCGCCACCGAGCCAACACTCGCGTCATCTGAAGTCACTCCAGAGAATGCGATTGACGTTTTGAAGTGGCCAACCTCCAACGATTCAAGCGTTCGAGAAATTGTTCGCCAGTGGCAGAGATACAAGTCAGCCCTAAAGTCCATTGCCCGCTTAGAGATGGAAATCCACGAGTTCACGGATTCGATAGCTGTTGCACCACTAGCGCTGTCGCACAACGAGCGTGAGATCTCGCGACTGGCCCAGAAATACCAGGCACTATTTCAGCTTCGACTGATCGGAGGCAAGTTGTCCGGATTCGTTCGCATCGTCACGGGCGCAGGAAAACAGGCACAAGAGATGACCGACATAGTCGGCAAGTTGCGCAAAGCGCTCGGCGACGATGCCTAACCCGGCGTTCAACACGGACGTCCCGCAAGCGGGCCGCCGGTTAACTATTACGTTAGGCGTCAGAAACAACCCCCCGTGCTACGCTTCGTGTCCGTTCACACAAGGAGATCACCATGAAGACGGAGCTGCTATACCTCGCCTTGGTCACCGCACTCACCGGACTTCTTTGGGTGCCGTACATCCTGGATCGCCTTGCAGTACGCGGACTCATGGACGCGGTGGGGT
>JAYVNO010000039.1:0-7072 GCA_043758415.1 Burkholderiales bacterium | reverse complement strand
CGATGCTTGAACAAACCCCCGAGCGCGTGAAGAAGTATTTCGGTGACCCAAAGGTTACCTACGCAGCTTCTTGAATAACTCGTGCCGGATCAATAGTGGGTCAATCGTACGTGCAGCAAGCGCGCACCATTGCCGCCGAAATACCCCATCGGATGGCGGCGAGTCATGCGCTCGCGGACCGCGTTTACGCCCATTTCATTCGGCTGACGCGACGATAGCGCATGCGTCTGTAGGGTGGGCACCCTGTGCCCACCAACCGCCGACAAAACAGCCATCCCGCTACCGCAATTCCTCGGTGGGCAGAGGCTGCCCACCCTACATGACTTGCGCCACTGACAGGCTTTGAGGCCTGTTGCTGGCCGACGCCGATCAACAGCCCGAACGCCCCGATGAAGCCGTGTCGCGCGCCGATGTACGGCACTAAACCCGCCGCGCCGAGACAAGTCACTTTTCGAGTTTCAAAAATATCGGTATCCGGTTGCCGCCGCGCAAATCCCACCTGAATAGGTAGTGTGCAGCGCAGCAAATCAAAGCTAACTTAGAGCCGTCACCAAAAATTGATCGGAGAAAAAACATGGACGTTGTTGAACAATCCTTTGCCCCTGCGATGGCGGCATTTCAGGACGGTCACTATACGGAAGCCGTCGACATAGCAACCGCGACCTTAAGCAGCGTACGACAATCGGCGCTGGCGTCCGGGGGCAGCGAGGCTTGGCAAGCGATCATCGCGGCGGTACGCAATGGACCGTTATTTGAAATCGCGCAGCTTGATCCGTTCACGCAGCACAGCTATGCGAAGCCGCGCGGCTACCCCGGCGACGCGCTGTTGCTCGACTGGATTTATCGCGATTTCCGTTTGTTACAACAACCATTGCACGGCACGCCCGCTGCCCATTTGTATCGTGAGACGATCGACTGCAGTCCAGCGGAATCGGTGCGCTGGCGGCGTCAACGTTTAGCAGACCTGATAGACGAGGCCGCAGCCGCTAAAGTCGGCGCTCGCGTACTCGCCATCGCAGCCGGGCATCTACGTGAGGCAGACCTGTCCACTGCGCTGCAACGAGGTCGCATTGGAGAAGTCGTGGCGCTAGATCAGGACGAAGTGAGCCTCGCAGAAGTAGCGCAGCGCTACACCGCCGCAGGCATGCCCGTGACAACTGTGCATGCGCCGATACGCGACGTCATTGCAGGACGCTACAAGGTGGCTGATTTCGACCTTATCTACAGTGCGGGGCTCTACGACTATCTCGAGCCCGCTGTAGCGGAACGACTCACCACGTCGTTGTGGCGCGGACTCAATCCCGGTGGGCAAATAGTTTTGACAAACTTCCTCGAGGGTACAAAAGACCGTGGTTGGATGGAGGCGCTGATGGATTGGTGGCTGATCTACCGAACACCCGCCGACATTGAAGCCTTTGCCAACGGCATCCCCCCCGAAGAAATTCGCCGCAAACATGCCTACACCTGCCCTGCTGGGAATATCGGATACCTCAGTCTGCGCAAAGTAATATGACCGACACAGCGCGCGGTGCGCGCGCGTCACTACCAACAGTGGCAGTGGTAACTCGCAGTTTGCCAAGTGATCGGACGAAGCGTCGTAACGGATTAGCGGTTGCGCTGGTGGCGATCAATGCCATCACTTGGGTCGGGCTTTTTTTATCAGCAATTATGGCGAATGGCGCGTGGACAAAAATGGGCCTTGCCACCCTCGTTGGCATTTGCACAGGCACCCTATTTGTCGTCGGTCATGACGCCTGTCACGGCTCGCTCAGTTCCAGTTTACGATTCAATCGCTTCGCCGCGTGGCTTAGCTTTCTACCTTCACTGCACCCACCTACGACGTGGGAATGGGGACACAATCGGATTCATCATAGTTGGACTAATTTAGCGACGCGTGATGACGGGTATCCGCCCTTGTCCATTGATCGATGGCGCGCGTTGTCTGCGACACAAAAGTGCGTTTACCGCTGCTATTACACGCTGCCAGGAATGGGCTTTTATTACATGATCAATGTGTGGTGGCGCAGCCTGATTTGGTTGGACCGCGACGAACGCGCCGAACTGCGAACGGCACGGATGTATGGGATTGAGCTTGTGCTGCTCGTGGCGTTTATTGGCGTTCAAGTCGCTGGGGTTGTTTTGTGGGGAAGTTGGCAAGGTCAATCGCTGGCGTGGCGTTTGGCCGAAATGGCGCTGTGCATCGTCTGGCCCTTCATCGTCTGGAACTGGGTGATGGCCTTTGTCACCCTTCAACATCACACGCATCCGCGCGTGCGCTGGTTTGACAACGAGGCGGCGTGGAGCTACTTTCAATCGCAAATTGGCGGTACGGTTCACATGAAGTTTCCGCGCGTTATTGAAATGGCGTTTGCGAATATCTTTGAGCACACGGCCCACCATGCTGACAAACGCACGCCGCTCTACAACTTGCGGCAGTCGCAGCTCGCGCTGGAGCGGCAATATCCGGGTGACGTCATCGTTGAACGGGCGTCACTGCGCCACCTGCGCGACGTGCTCAAGCGATGCCGCTTGTACGACTATCGGGCCGGGCGATGGATGGATTTTGAGGGGCGCTACACTAGTTGAAGACAGCCTTGCGGGACCGATGTTGCGCGACCCGCCGCAGTACAAATATTACTGAGGCAACCAAATAAGACCGGTTCGGCAGGCTCCCTCTCCCTCGGGGAGAGGGTTGGGGTGAGGGTCTTGGCGCATGAATGCGCCTTGCGTATGCAATCACCCTCACCCCCCGTCCCCGGCTTTCGCCGGGGCAGGCTCTACTCCCCGAGGGATAGGGAGCGATACCAGTTGCGATAGGACACATTTAGTTGACTCGTAATAACGCTAAACGGTCAAGCGCGCCACGCCTAAGCCTGCCGCAGCAACCGCGCCACATCCGCGCGATCGTGCACACCGAGCTTCACAAACACCTGCTTGATGTGATAACCCGCCGTGTTGACCGACACGCCGAGTTTCGCGGCCATCTCTGCATTCGTGAGGCCGAGGGCGACCATCAACGCAACTTCCCGCTGCTGTGACGACAGTTTCAGGCGCGCTGCGCCCTCCGTGAGCCGTACCGAGGCTTCCGCCAGTCGTGAGACCACGAGCGCGGTGGCTTTGTCGCCAGATGCACCGGCCAGCTCATGATGACGAAACGCGAACTGCCCCCATGCGGAATTCACCACATGAAGCGACTTTTTCGCCGCACTGGCTGAGATCGCCACACCGCGCAAAAACTCTCGCAGCGCCTTGGGCTCCTCGCGCGCCTGACCCGGCGAAATCGTCTCGCCGCGCGCCATGCGCGTCAAGCGCATCCATGCGTCATCGGCAAAAATCACGTCGCCATGATCATCAAGGACAGCCATCGCCTCCTCCGCGGTCTGCTCGGCTGACACTCGGGTCGGCACAGTCGGCGTTGCGACCAGCGCGCGCCCCAGATAGTGCAACACATCGCGCAATGCGTCCTGATCCTCCGCAGCGAACGGCAGCGCATCCACCCCGCGATACATGCTGAGCTGGCCCAACGGATCGTGCCCGTTTTCTGATGAACGCACGACACCGTACATCACATGCCCCACGCCCAACACACCAAACACCTCACGGTAATAATCGGTGTTCCGCTCAGCCGCACTGATCGTGCGCGACGACACCGCATCCGTCGCCGCCACCCGCGCAAGGTACGCCTGAGCAAACGCGCCCACGTCGGCGCGATAATGCCTCTCGTAATAGTTCATCATCGCCTCCGGCGGCAACATGCGCTCGGCATACATATTGGTCATCTGACCCTGCGCGTCGCAGTAGAAGAAGGCGGCATGAGTGGCGGGGACAACGGCGCGGATGGCGGGAAGGAGCGAGGGCAACAACACAGGCGCGGGCAGGCCCAGGTTGCACAGCTGGCGAAGGGTGACGCGGGCGGATTGGGACGTGGATTTGTTCATCGAAAGGTTGCGACTCTTGGGAAAGCAGTCAGTAATAGCTGTAGCGTGACTCACGATACCGAGTGGTTCCGCGCTAGACGAATATGAATGCAACGCGCCGGTTGCCGACGATGTATGCGGAAAAAGCTATTTCAAACGCCGCATTCACTCGGCGTGAACAGCAAGTTCATTCGCGGTGCCACTGGACGGTCACGTGGTGAGGCAATACGGTGGACCCACGCACTGTTGAGGCGATGAATCCGCATCTTCGACAAACATCCTGCCCTCTCCAGCCGCTTGACCGGCCAAGTGCGGATGTGTCCTCGGCTGCGAACACATCACTAGACATTCAATGTGTGGCCGGTCAAGCCCTCTCGCGAAATTGTTGGCGATCCACCTTGCGGCGTGGGGAGCTGCAACGCTCGTGCCGCTCATGTGAAAACGAGCGGATCTATAGCTGCCAAAGACTGGCATGCCGGGTTGCGCGGGACTTCTGTCGGCGCGCGCGATCAGCATAGGGCCTTGCATGGACTTCTCGCGAGAGCCGCCCCCTGAGTAGGAACTTACGTATCCGTTCGCACGTCCCCCTACCCCAGCGGCAACTGCAAAAACGCCTGAAGCATTCGAAAAATTGCTTGTTGTTTCGTACCTACTTACCGGATAGCCAGTTTCGTCGTCCCAGTCTCGCACGTCACCACGGCCACCACCATCGTGAACAAAATGAGCCAGCTGCGGTCGACGTATTCCAAAAACTATTTCGTCTCGTTCTATCCAGCTTCGTACCCGCAGGGTTCGCTTGGAGTCATTTTTGCACCGGATAATCCAATTGCCGTATCCTGGTCGTGGACGCCACTCATGGCTAAGCGTGGGGCTGACGACCAACAGGGCCATTGGACGATTTTTCGAGTGAACCGAGTTACGTGCAAACTTCAACCCAGCCACGGGCTCACCTTTATCGTCGCGAAACACTGCCTCGCCGCTGCCAGCCTGAATCCCATTCATCGTCTTCCCATCGGGTGCCGTAATGGACAAAGAAATTTTTTCTAAATCTGCGAGCGTGAAGTCATCCGGAGCGTCTGGCCACTCGGGCCAAACTTCGACATAAGTCTCCATCGGCTTGTCTGGCGGAATCCGGACAACAATCTCCCCGTCTGACTCGGGCCTTAGTGAAATATCGTGATGTGCGTGCGCTAACCGGGAGTTGCCGACCGCAACCGTAACCGCAAGACGAACGTCGGACGCCAGCAGTTCCGACAGCGCTTCCTCAAACATCGAACGACCATAGTGCGCGCCTGCGCTAGCTCCGGAAGAGATGTTTATTACAACAGGCACCGCGGTTGAGTTCTTACCGTTGTAGCGGTCCCGCGCCTGTTTGACGATAAACCGGACACCATCAAGCGCTGAGATCGGCATCCACCTACCTGATGAGATCGGCTTCAACTCAAATGGGAGATCTACAAAGATGATGGGAGCCTTTGAGGCTGCGTCGTCTACCGTCGCGTCTCGGTGCTGCTGGCTGAAATCTAGGCCGAGTGGCACGCAATTCGCGGCACCCAGCGAACCAGCCGCCGTCGTCAAAACCGCTACGCCATGCGACTCACGATTTCGAAGAGTGCGTCGCGCCTCGGACTTTTTTACGAGGCGCGCATAAATAATTTGCTCGTCAGGTTCGCCCGGGGCACCGCCGACTTCGCCAGCCATCGCCTTCGTTGTCTGGGCAACTCCCATCATTGAACCGTACCAATACTTATCTGGTTCCGACCAATCGCGAGCAGGATGTTGCCAGAAGTCCAAATTCAATAGATCAACGCGCCTAGACTGGTTCCACACCACCTGAACTCGACTGGAATTAGGTCGCGTTGGTTCGCGCAAACTCCTGTGCGCGAACCCGGCCCCGTCATCAATCACGCCGATAACTACATCCGCTTTCTGCTTGCTTGCGGGCGGCTCGTCCCAAGGTTGGAAGTCGATCCGAGGAGTACTATCTGTGGAGTCAACGGCGAACTTCCCTATTGGGTGGCCGAGTTGCACACGCAGCAAATCTTTGTGCGTCAAGATGTCGGATAGCACCGCACGCAGAGCAAGCCAATCCACCTCAGCACCGGGCTTTGCAACCTGCTGGTCGCGCTCCCCATCCATGGGTCGAATCCGCTGCAAGGTAAGCTTTCGCGGCACCGCGATCTCGAATGTAAAAAATCGACTCGGTGTGGATCGTCCCGGCAAATTATGAGTGTATTCCGTCGGAATGCTGACTTTCAGCTCCGAGCGCAATTTTGCCCAGTCACTGAACGCGCGTACGTCGCCCTCTGCGATGAAGGGAAATTTCGTCGGGAAGTCGCCGAGCGATGGCTTCGCAGTGCGAAAGTTAACTAGTGACGCCCACCAACAATAAAGATCTATCGGAACCATAGAAGCGACTGAGCGGTTCAACTTCGCGTTTAGCGGGTCTGAACCTCGCTGAGCACGCTCAGAATGACCCCAGAATTCTTCGTCAAGTACCCTATTAATCGCAACCATGGTCGCCCCCATTGCTCGATTTCAAACTCGCCTCAACCGTTAACTCCCGATCGTTTGCGAGCCACGCCAGCACCGAGCGATTCATTGTTTGCCACCCTTCCCGACTGCTTTGTCGTCACCTTTCCAAGCCGTTTCTAACTTCCATTCCGCTTCGACGCGCCTCCAAAGCGCAGCGAGGATCGAGGTTTCGTCAAATAGTGCGCTATCCATCCTTGTCTCGGTAGGGGTGTCAAGCTCGATGCCAATGCACGACGGACGCGCTGACGTGACTGCTGACGGCGCGGAAAAATAAGCGGTGGGGTTTTTGTTGTCCTCGCTCGGTAGCTGCTCAAACGGATTAAACGTTCGAATGTACGAGGTGTCATTGCGAGCATAAAACTTGCTGGCATCGAAACTTCGAGGTTGCCACTGAACACCGCGCTTTATTTGTGGCGCTCCGCAGCGAAACAAGAAATACTCCGCGAAGCACTCACCAACCAGCCGACCCGCTGTGCCATCTACGGGAAAGTGAACGCCAGCGACAACACGATTGTCTGCAATCAGAAGTGGCTTCGCAAAACTGAACAGTGGAATAAGTGGAAACTCTGGGCCTCACGCTGGACCGATGACGGTCTGGCAAGCAGGAGTTACAGATGAAA
>JAYVNO010000038.1:0-7129 GCA_043758415.1 Burkholderiales bacterium | reverse complement strand
ACAAACATGTGTCATCAACGTTGGTCACCGGATACCTCCCAAACGTTTGCGCTTCGCGCGGACTACGTGCTGGATTCCCGCTTCGCGAGAATGACGGCAGGGTGGACGGCTGGCCTTGAATTAAGCCCCATCCCGCTCAAACACCGCCGCGAAAAACCCATCGCATCCATCTTTATGCGGCAGCAACTGCGTGTAAATTTTGCCTTCATCATCTTCGCCTCCGCGCAGTGAAGACTGCACATTCGTCCACCCAGAATTCGCCTGCATGAAGCCTTCTGCAATCTTCTCGTTCTCTTCTGCGAGCAGGCTGCAGGTTGCATAAATCAGCCGTCCGCCGGGGCGCACCAGTCTTGACGCTGCGGCAAGAATGTTGGCCTGTTTGACGACCAGTTCTTTGATGCTGGCGGGTGATTGCCGCCATTTCAAATCGGGGTTGCGTCGCAGCGTGCCGAGGCCTGAGCAAGGCGCGTCTACCAGCACGCGATCGGCTTTGCCTGCAAACTTGTTGAGCTTAGGATCGTTCTCGTCGTCGATGCGCATCGGCTGCACATTGCTGACGCCGGAGCGCGCCAAACGCGGGCCCATGTTGTCGAGACGTTTGTCGTTAACGTCTAGCGCATAGATGCGTCCGGTGCTGGCCATCATCGCAGCCATCGCTAGCGTTTTGCCGCCCGCGCCCGCGCAAAAATCGATGACGAATTCGCCGCGTTTGGCTCCGACGATTCGGGCGAGTAACTGGCTGCCTTCGTCTTGCACTTCGACTGTGCCGTCTTCAAACAACGCGTGACGTGAGATGTCGATGCGCTCGGGGCAGCGGATGCCCCACGGCGACAGCGTCATCGCGCGGGCTTCCGGAAAGCCTTCTTTTTTCATGCGCGCGAGCACGGCTTCGGGCTTGCCTTTGAGCGTGTTCACGCGCATGTCGAATGGTGCGGGTTGTAGCAGCGATTCAGCGAGTGCGATGCGCTCTTCTTCGCCGTATTGCAGGCCCAAACGATCCCACAACCACGCCGGCAATTCGCGGCGTGCGTGCGCACCGAGCTTCTCGTCAATCGCCAAAAATTTGATGTAGCGATCCTCCTCGCCCGCAGGCACGGTGACGCGCCTTCGGTACTGGCGGGCGAGCGCGGCGAGCGCCAGCGCGATGGGTTTTTTCGCATCGTCACCGGCGATAGCCTCAACCGACATGCGGTGCCGAAGCCACGCGTAGTAACCCTCGGCAACGATGGGCCGATCTAGCGAGCCGACCCGTTGCTCACGCAAAACGTACGACAGCGTGCGGTCGGCCGGGTACTCAAATTTGCGTGCAGAGTCGATGGCGAAGGTGAGCGCGGTCAGCGCTGAGGGGCGTACATACATAGCCGTATTGTACGTTCCCCAGTTACAGCTTTTTCGCTAAAGCGCCACTGGACAGGGGATAACGGTCATTTTTAGTTGATATCGACTTTAGCCATAAATAGCACCTATCCCGCATTAATCGGGTATTTCAGACAAAAGTTACTCGGTGTTTACGGCCGTCAATTCGAACGATGCGCTGCGTCCTTGCGCGTTCACCATTTTTAGTCTGAACGGCACGTAGTGCCACGCAGGCACCAGCCAGAACGTCGCGCTGCCATTGGCTCTGCCGTCGGCATCGGGTTTGCGTGCGCCTTTCCATACTTGCGCCGTCACCTCACCGGCGGGCGACTGAATCTGCTCCTCGCCCGTGCGTTGCAGCGTGTACACGTCCATGCGTCGCGACGTGCCGACGCTGAAAGTGACACTGTCGCCCTTCGGCGCGGCAAAGTAGAACTGCACAATCCAGGTCAGCGCATCATGCGGCGCGCCCTCAAACGGAATCGGGTCTTTTTCCGGGATGCGCAGCAGCTTTTTTTCGTGGTCGAAAATCGTCTCGCGCCGCTTGTCCGGGTTGCCGCGCTCTTCGGTAAATTTGTCCGGACGCAAGCCTTCGCTGGTGATTTGCCCTTCTGATTCACCGGTGAACGTGCCGGGATACAAGAGCGCTGCGAGGCCGCGACCGCGACCTTTAACCACCAGTTTGTAGCGTCCTGCTTCATGCGTAAAACTCAAATTCACGGGGCCGACTTCAAATTTTTGCTCGCCCAAAAAAGCGGTGTACGCCAGCTCGATTTTTTTTGGCGGCATGCGCGCAGGAGGCTCGGGCGGGACGACGGGCGGTGGAACAGGCTCGGGCTCGGGAATGACGACGGGCGCGGGCTCTGGCGCGGGTTCCGCGACCGCGACGGGGACGGGCGTTGGCTCGGGCGCGGGCGCGGGTTCAGCCACGGGCTCGGGCGCAGCGATAGCGACCGGAGAATCAGTCACCACTGCGGGGCGGGGCTTTGCCTTCGCTCGAGGTTTGGCGACGGGCTTGGACGGTTTGACGACTGGCGCGACGGCCACCGGCGGCGGCGGCAGGTTAACGAACTTCGCCTTGATCGGCTGAAATTTTTCTTCGTGCGGCTCCACCTCGGCAAACGAGCCGAGCAGCAAATGTACAGCGATGGAGGCAATGACGGCGGCAAACAATTTGCGCTGAGGTGTCGCCAACAGCCCCCGCCGCTTGACCAACGCGCGCGCCAGATCAAAGCGCGCAGAGGCACCGTCAGCGGCGGATGCCGTTGCGGTTAAAGGCGTGGAGCGAGCCGTTACTGCGAGATCAGCCATGCAGCGTTCAAACGTGCCCTGCACCCGTGGCGATGGCGTGGCTGGTTGATTTCGGCAATGTGACTACGCGAAGCCCGTCTACCACCAGTCGCCCTTCGCAAAACAGGCGCACCGCGTACGGAAAAATTTGATGCTCCTGCTGCCGCACTTTGGCCGCCAACGTATCGGCCGTATCGTCGTCGTCCACCTGCACAGCCGCTTGCGCGATGATCGGCCCACGATCAAGTTCTGGCGTCACAAAATGCACGGTGCAGCCGTGCAATTTAACCCCTTCCTGCAGCGCGCGTGCGTGCGTGTACAAGCCCGGAAAACTCGGCAACAGCGACGGATGAATGTTGATCAATCGACCAGCGAACGACTGAGTGAACACACGTGTAGTGATGCGCATAAAACCAGCCAGTACGACCAAGTCGGGAAGGTATTCGTTCAACGCAGCGACCAGCGCGGCATCAAACGCTTCGCGCGATTCGAAGTCCTTGTGGCTTACTACGAAATGAGCGATGCCCGCATCGCGTGCAATGTCGAGCCCCCTGGCGTCGCTCTTGTTGCTGCCAATCACCACCACGTCGCCGCCAAGATCGGTGCCCAGCAACGAGGGCAAGTTCGAGCCGCGACCGGAGATGAGGACGGCGATGCGTTTGCGGTCAGTAACCTTCATCGCAGCTTCAAATCCTCAGAGCCATAAGTGACACCAATCGGCTCGATGATCAACTGCTTCGGCCCGACTTCAACCGCGCCTGCGACCCACGCGTCGATGCCACATTCGCGAGCGATCGCCACGGTTTTTTCTGCAAACGAGGCGGATACAAAGAACGCAAACCCCGCGCCCATGTTGAGCGTTCCGTAAGCCTCTGCGTTGTCAAATTTCGCCTCGGTCTGCATGAACGAAAGCACAGGCGGCACGGGTGGAACCGTGTGAATTCGGTAGCTAAATTCGCTGGTGTGGCGCAACAGTTTTCGCCAGCCGTGGCCGGTGACGTTGACGCAGTAATTGACGGTGACGCCAGCCTTTGCCAGCGCTTCGGTGACCGGCGCGTAAAGCATGGTGGGTGCCAGCAACGCTTCGCCGAATGGCTCCCCGTTGCCAACGTCGGTTTGATAGCCGTTCGGCAATCGCTCAGCGAGTTTGCGCGCCAGCGACACGCCGTTGGCATGAATGCCGCTCGACGCCAGGATCACGATCACGTCGCCCGCTCCAAGGTTGTCACCCAATGACAAGCGCGATTTCGGTTCGACGATGCCGGTGCAGGACGCGCCGAGATCAATGGTGCCGCCTTCGACCACGCCCGCCAGCGCAGGCGTTTCGCCGCCGCCCCATGACACGCCACAAATTTCGCACGCGGCCCGCCAGCCTTTTATCAAGTCGGCGGCGCGTTGCTGGTCGGCAAACCAGTCGCTGCCGCCAGCGGCCCAGTACGCCTGCACCACGAGCGGCGTTGCGCCGACGGTGATCAGGTCGTTCACCGCCATCGCGATAGTGTCCTGCGCAATCGCAGCGTAAAAACTCTTTCCAGTTTCGCGGTAGACCGCGTCGGCCACCAGAATTTTGGTGCCGAGGCATTCGACGATGGACGCCAGATAAAACGGCCCGGCGTCCAGAACATATGCCGATTCGCCGCGCGAGGCCGCGATCTCCGAGAGTCCGTGTCGGTGGAGTTGCGATGCAGTGGCTCGGGCGCTTTGTTGCGCCAGCAGTTTGATCGGGTCGATCTGATGGTAGTTAACGCCCGCCGTTTCGTAGGTCAGGGCGTCGGGGTGGGTTGGCTTATTGAGGGAGGCAGGCGAGGCAGTCATATCTGTTGGGCGCGATCGTGATTTAATGCCGCCCACTATGAATGCAAAGCATGCTGAGGCGAAAGACGCGGGGAAGGCTGGGTACACTGCGTATGCGGGAAGCGCACACCACGCAACGGAAAATTTTATCCCGCCCGCGCCAGACGTGCCTGACACGACTGGGGTGGCCGTGCCGCATCCACCAAAGGTGACCGTGCGGCCCCAATGGTGGACCGATTTGTCGCCGTCTGTGCGCGCGTTCATGGTTATCGCTGTGTTGGCGGCGCTTGGATTGTTGCTGCATGCGCTGGCTCCGGTGCTCACGCCGTTCATGTTCGGAGCGATTCTTTCGTACGTAGCAACACCTCTGGTGAGCTGGCTGGCAGCGCGGCGCGTACCTCGCGCGGCGGGTGCGGTGCTGGTCATCGTGGCCATAGGCGCGACATTCGCAGGATTGGTCCTGGTGGTGGCACCCATGGTGTCGACCGAGATTTCACAAATTACGGCCAGATTGCCCGAGCTTTTGACGCGGATTCAAACGGAGTGGTTGCCGCAGGTCAATCGCGCGTTGGGCACGTCGCTGTCGTTTGATTTGACTCAGCTCAAGACACTCGCGCAGGACAACGCGGGTGCCCTGGGTGACCTGTCGGCAAGCCTTGCCGGGTCAATGAAGCTGGGCGGGCAGTTCGTGCTGGGACTGATGGTAAACCTGATGCTGGCACCGGTGGTGATGTTTTATTTGCTGCGCGACTGGCCGCAGTTGATTGCTGGCGTTGACCGCATGGTGCCACGTGGCGCGCGCGCGATGGTGCGCGGTCTGGCGCGCGAAATTGACGCGGTGCTGTCCGAGTTTTTACGCGGCCAGGGGCTGGTGATGCTGGCGCTGGCGCTGTATTACTGCGTGGCGCTCAAAACCGTTGGCTTGCAATTCTGGCTGCCGGTAGGGCTGGTGACGGGCTTGCTTGTGTTTGTGCCGTACATCGGGTTTGGTATGGGTTGCGTGCTCGGCATGCTGGCAGCACTCACCCAGTTTTCGACCGTCGGGCCGATTCTGGTGGTGGCGGCGGTGTTTGCCGTGGGCCAGATGCTGGAAGGCTTTTTATTGACACCGTATCTGGTCGGCGACCGCATTGGTTTGCATCCGTTGGCGGTGATTTTCGCGTTGATGGCCTTTGGCCAGTTGTTTGGTTTCGTCGGCGTACTGCTGGCGCTGCCTGCGAGCGCGGCGTTGTTGGTGGCGTTGCGTGTGTTGCGACGCGAGCTGGCGGCGGCCGAGGCCCCGAAGCCCGTTTAAACCGCCGCCTTGATGCAACACACGGCACAGATCCCGTTTGAATTTTTTGCGCCTGAAGCGGCGGACTTCAGCAACTTCGTCGTGGGTGACAATGTAGAAGCGGTGGCCTTGCTCACCGCGCTGGCGAGTGACGAAAGTACGGTTGGCGCGGACCACAAGCCGCACGCAGCCTACGTGATTTGGGGCGGACCCGGTGTCGGCAAATCACATCTTTTGAGCGCATTTGCGAGCGCAGCAGAAGCCAGTAGTCTGCGGGTAACGCGGTGCTCGGCGGACGCGGCGTTCTCGAGCGACCCGTTTGTGGAAACGGATGTCCTCTGTGTCGATGACGCGGATCGCCTATCAATCGAGCAACAGGGCTGGCTTTTCACTGCCTTCAACCACATTGCGCAGTCGGGCGGAAGCACTGTCGCCACGGGCCGGTCGGCACCTGGGTCATGGCGGATGCGCGACGACATTCGCACCCGGATGGGCGGCGGATTGGTACTGGAAATTTTGCCGATTCCGCAGCACCGGCTGGCGCAGGCGTTGTCACATTACGCCGCCAGTCGCGGGTTTAACATCAGTCAGGAAGTGCTCGCCTACCTGCTAGCCCATGCCCCGCGGGACTTGGCTTCGTTGTGCCAAACGTTAGCCGGAATCGACCGGATGTCATTGGCGCGAAAGCGCGCGATGACAATTCCGCTGTTACGTGCGTATTTGACACAGACTGGCGACAGGAACCGTCCGTAAAGGTTCCTGCAATGCACGTTTTCCCTATTCTGTGCGTAAAATCGCAGGTTGAGCTTCGAAAAAGTATTCACTTTAAAAGCGACTTACGGGATGAGTGCAAGCAGGGGAGCTCCGGTTTGCGTTTTTTTTGTAATGTTTCGTGTCAACCAACACAAAAGTGCGTTCGTTATCGGCACAGGCTTGTGAAAATCGAGCTACGCAAAAAAACCAACTCTAGAGGATTTGAAAATGAGCAAACTGTTAACCGCCCTTATCGCTTCGGCAATCGCTGCTGTTTCTTTCGCGCAAGCTCCAGCAACGCCTGCAGCTCCTGCTGCACCAGCCAAAGCTGCTACGCCTGCAACACCTGCTGCTGCACCCATGGCTGCTGAGAAAAAAGCAATGCCAGCTAAAGCAGAGAAAAAAGCAAAAGCAAAAAAAGCAAAAAAAACAAAAAAAGCCGCTAAGAAAGCTGCTTAATTCGACGGCGCTCCTGGAGCGCTTCGGATGAGAAAGGCACCTTCGGGTGCCTTTTTCTTTTTCCCGATTTTCAGAAACGCCTCGCCGAGAGAAAATTACGTTCATGGGCACTTCTAGAAATTCATTTTTCGGGATGAAATGCAAGGCGCACGGCGCGCAGCAACCTTCATTACCGCGCAGGTCACATGAGGATTCTGTTGCGCG